>CAYJMO010000133.1:0-1530 GCA_964371365.1 uncultured Oscillospiraceae bacterium | reverse complement strand
AGGAACAGTACCGCTCAAAAGGGGATCAGGGTTCTTGGACCGATGTCTATGCCCTCGCCGCAACATTTTACAAGATGCTGACCGGAGTTACACCGCCCGACAGCATGGAACGCGCGATAAACGACGAGATTAAAGAGCCGTCCAAGCTCGGTGCAAAGATACCGCCATCCGCAGAAAATGCGCTTTTAAACGCCCTGCATGTGCGAAAACCGGACAGGACAAGGACGATAGCGGAGTTTAAAGATGCGCTTTTATCAGACGGGGTGAAGCGTATCGTCGTCAAACAGAAAAAGGATCGCAACATCGCCGGCAGGCTTGCTATCGCAATAGCGTCGGTGGCGGTGCTCACCCTCGCAGGATTTTTGGTGTACGATGCCACAAGACCCGAGCCGATAGCCCCGACGATAGAGCCATCGCAAGAACCGGAACCGGTCGTAGTCGGCGGCACCATGTTGGAGGACGACTTCGGCAGTACCGAGGAGATCATGGCGGTGGAAGATGACTATGTGATAGAGTGGGTCGATCCGGTGGTGGAAAGCGCGGTGCGAACCATGACCGCCAAATATGAGGGCGATGTAATGCTGTCCGATCTGCGGATAATTACCGAGCTGGAAATAGGTAAGGAACAGGGTTTTATCACCGACAGCATAAAATCTCTCGATGATCTTGCGCATTTTGCCGAGCTCGGCACCCTTGAAAATCTTGTGATATACAACCTTGAACCGGGAATTTCCGTCGACATATCGGTGCTAAAAAGCGTTACGAGCCTCTATATTAGTCATAGCGTACCGGAGGATATCCTCTGGATTAAGGATATGAACTGGCTAAAATCGTTGTCTTTGGTCAATCTTGAGGGATTTGATATTTCCACTATTTCCGACATGACCTGGCTGGAATCGTTGGAGATAAATTCCATGCTCGACAACGCGCCGTCCGACCTCACATCGCTGTCGACACTGACCGGACTGACGCAGTTGTTTATCGCCGGTGGAACCTACACCGACCTCTCCCCAATATCGTCACTCCCTCTCACGACATTGAGGTTAATAGGAAACAGTAACATTAGTAACTATCAGCCGCTCGCGGAGTTGACTTCACTTAAAGAGTTAGACCTTGTCGACAACGGGATAGCAGACATATCTTTCCTATCTTCGTTGAATGGTCTAACGCAACTGCAACACATTTCTTTTCAAGATAATGACATAACCGACATTTCGCCACTCGTGGGACTTTCCAACTTGACCGGATTACACCTACTTGGCAATAACATCTCCGATCTCTCGCCACTTGCCGAGATGCAAAATTTAGTTTCGGTGTCCTTGGAAAATAATAGAGGCAACATAACCGACTGGTCGCCGGTGGAACATGTCACATATGTAAGTAAGTAGAGGCGGCTCGATTTTCAAGGTCAAAAGACCATCGATCGCCAGTCCCCACCCACCCCACACAACACAAAATTAGGAGAAAATATGCACCGTTGTATGTCCTGTATGGTCGAGGTT
The DNA here is from genome assembly GCA_964371365.1 of uncultured Oscillospiraceae bacterium. Classification (GTDB taxonomy): domain Bacteria; phylum Bacillota; class Clostridia; order Oscillospirales; family Ruminococcaceae; genus CAYJBH01. The sequence goes on along the minus strand of CAYJMO010000133.1, from coordinate 28 downwards.
GACCAAAATATCTGCCCACACTGTGGTT
>CAYJMO010000132.1:0-1541 GCA_964371365.1 uncultured Oscillospiraceae bacterium | reverse complement strand
ATAACCAAAACTATAACCCGGACTTTAACCAAGATCACAACTATTCAAATCCAATAAACCCACAGTATCAGATGATGAGTCCACCCCCCAAAAAGAAGACCGGCAAAAAGGCGGCAAAGGCGGTATCGCTACTTCTCGCAGTAGCGCTCGTTGGCACTGCCGGCGGTTTTGGTGGCAGTATGCTCTATGCCGAACTCTCTCCCAACGAGGCTTCCCCAACCATCACCGCAACCGACGACATGGGGATCTTAAACACAAGCGATACGCCGAATCTTAACCTGTCGGTGTCCGAGATAGCCCAAAAGGCCCAACCCTCTGTCGTGGAGATAACCACCGAGGTGGTCGCATACGGAACTTTTAATCAATCCTATGTCGGTTCCGGCGCAGGTAGCGGCGTCATCATATCGGAGGACGGATACATCGTTACCAACCACCATGTCATTGATGATGCGACAACCATTACGGTCAAGACGATAGACGGTGAAAGTTATGAGGCGGAGCTTGTCGGGAGCGATGCCGAGACGGATCTTGCGGTGCTGAAGGTGGAGGCGAGCGGTCTTGCCGCGGCAACCATAGGCTCATCAAGTGACCTTGCGGTCGGCGACTATGTTATGGCGATAGGCAACCCTCTCGGACAGCTCGGTGGCACCGTGTCGGACGGCATCATCAGCGCCCTCTCCCGTGAGATAACAATCGAGGGAGAAACCATGACACTGCTTCAGACCAGCGCCGCAATTAACCCCGGTAACTCGGGCGGCGGACTGTTTAATGAGAACGGCGAACTTGTGGCGGTGGTCAACGCGAAATCCTCCGGCGTAGAGATAGAGGGCATCGGTTTTGCAATACCCATCGACATCGCGACCCAGGTGATAGAGGATATCGTCGAGGTGGGATATGTCCAGGGTAGGTTTACCCTCGGCGTGAGTGTCCTCGAGATTAACAGCGAAGAGATGGCGGCGATGTACCGTGTAAACGAGCTTGGACTATATATTCAAAGCATGACCCAGGGCGGAAATGCCCACCTCGCAGGAATGCAGGCAGGTGACAGAATTATAGAGTTTAACGGTCACGAGATAAACAATTTTGAGGATCTACAAGCGGCACTGGAACAGAGTGAGGCAAACTCGACGGTAGAGGTAACTATAGGGCGAGGCGACGAAATCCAGGTAGTGCGTGTGGTGCTTAACGAGACGGTAGCAGATACCATTGAGACCGCGATAGGTTAACTGTAACCCTATATTCTTGAAATTTATATTGATGCAAAACTAACACCCTAAAGTCCCCTTTTTACGGGACTTTAGGGTGTTTGGCTGTGAAAAAAGGTATTTTAATAAAACACACTTCGTCATATTGCACAATAATCATTATCTCAATTTTGTGGCAAGTGTTGTAGGTATTGCGGTTTTTTGTTTATATTTGTTATGATTATGCTTTGTGTTCATATTTCTTTCTGCTCTGCGGCAGTGCGCGTTTCTTTACTTTTTGACACCAAAAAGTAACAAAAAGTGTTGTGGACGTTCGAACTCTTAAAGAGTTCGAGG
>CAYJMO010000131.1:0-1612 GCA_964371365.1 uncultured Oscillospiraceae bacterium | reverse complement strand
CACTCCACATCGCGGTGCCGGAGCTCGGCATACTCGGCGCAAACGGCATAGTCGGTGCCGGTATACCGATAGCAACCGGCGCGGCACTGTCCTCAAAACTGCAAAAAAACGGCAAGGTCGCCGTCAGCTTTTTCGGTGATGCGGGGTCAAATCAGGGCACCTTTCATGAGGCGGTCAACATTGCCTCGGCGTTTGACCTGCCTGCAATCTTTGTGTGTGAGAACAACCTCTACGGCGTCGGGACAAGGCAAAGCACGGTGCGCAGGGTGGAGAATATTGCCGACAGGGCGGTAGGATACGCAATTCCGGGTGTAACGGTGGACGGCAACGATGTCGAGGCGGTCTACACCGCCACATTAGAGGCGGTAAAGCGCGCGCGCGGCGGCGGCGGCCCCACCCTCTTAGAGTGCAAAACCTTTAGAATGCACATGCACTTTGAGGGCGAACCGGACAATTATCGAAATTCGGACGAGGTGAGCGAATGGAAAGGCAAAGACCCCATCGCACGCTATGAGGCAAAACTCCTCTCGGACGGTGTTTCCATCGAGGATATAGAGGGCGTTAAACGTCAGGTGCAACAGGAGATTGACGATGCCGTCGAATTTTCAAGAAATTCTCCGACACCAAGACCGGAGAGTGCACTCACAGACGTTTATGACATGAATTAAGGAGCGAAGATAATGAGTATAATATCCTATTCCGAGGCGATAAGAGACGCTATGGCACAGGAGATGCGCCGTGACGAAAGTGTGGTGTTATGGGGGCTTGACATAGGACCTTACGGCGGTGCATTCGCCGCCAGCAAAGGGCTTTATGAGGAGTTTGGCAAGGAGCGTGTCATCGATATGCCGATATCGGAGGCAGGCTACGTCGGTGCCGCCGTCGGTGCCGCCGCGACTGGTCTGCGCCCTATTGTGGAGCTTCAATTTTCCGACTGGATAACCATCGCGAGCGATCAACTCGTCAATCAGGCGGCAAACATGCGATATATGTTCGGCGGCACGCTTAGCATACCGATGGTACTGCGTGCACCGTCCGGCGGATATATAAGTGCGGCGGCACAACACTCCCACATGTTTGAGTCATGGTTCGCGTTTATCCCCGGTCTGCGTGTTGCGGTGCCATCCACCCCGGCGGACGCTAAAGGCATGTTGACGGTGGCAATTCGGGACAACAACCCGGTCATTTTCTTTGAACACAAACACCTCTATGAAACAAAGGGTGAGGTACCGGATGGTGAGCATATCGTAGAGCTCGGCAAAGCGGACGTAAAAAGAGAGGGTCGGGACGTAACCATCGTCAGCTATGGCTATACCGTGCATCTCGCACTGGAGGCGGCGAAACAACTTAGTGACGAAGGGATAGAGGTTGAGGTAGTGGACCTGCGCTGGATAAAACCTATGGACGAGCAAACGGTCATTAACTCGGTCAAAAAAACAAATCGCCTTATAGCCTTGCAGGAGACATGGTTGACTTGCAGTGTCATGTCGGAGGTCGCGGCGTTTGTGAGCGAAAAAGCTTTCGATTGGCTGGACGCACCGATAAAGCGTATCGGTTGCAAGGACGTACCGTTACCGTTCGCCACAAATCTTGAGGATTTTGTCCTGCCGAG
>CAYJMO010000130.1:0-1751 GCA_964371365.1 uncultured Oscillospiraceae bacterium | reverse complement strand
TCTGCTCGGCAATCTCATGTCGTTTTTCAAGTTGAATGACTATAAAACAGCAACATATGCAAACATTTTTAAAATTTACATGACAATACGCAAATTTTATGATAAAATAGAGACAAGGGCAAACATGGAGTTAGATTGATTATGAAAAAGTTAGGACTTGGACTGATGCGTCTGCCGATGAATGGTCAGGACGTCGATATCGAGCGCACAAAGGAGATGGTGGATGAATTCATCTCAAAAGGATTCACCTATTTTGACACGGCATACGTCTATCACAATCAAAAGTCGGAAGGTGTGGCGAAAACTACACTTGTTGAGCGCTACCCTCGCGAGAGTTTTCAACTCGCAACGAAACTGCCGATCGGGCTTGCCGAGAGCCGTGAGGACGTGCAAAAGTTGTTTGACACCTCTCTTGAACGTTCCGGCGCCGGTTATTTTGACTATTATCTGTTGCACAGCATCAACGCACAAAACATAGAAAAATTTGACCGTTTGGGCGGTTGGGAGTTTTTGCAGGAGATTAAACAAAAAGGACTTGCTAAAAACGTCGGCTTTTCTTTCCACGACAGTGCAGAGATGTTGGACGACCTGCTTGCCAAACATCCCGAGGTTGACTTTGTTCAACTTCAGCTGAACTATATCGACTGGGAGAGTGATGCGGTTCAGTCTCGTAAATGTTATGAGGTGGCAAGAAAACACAATAAACCCATCATCGTCATGGAGCCGGTCAAGGGCGGCTCACTCGCCTCTATGCCGGATGATATTGCAAAGCCACTGCTTGAGTGCACAAAGGATGCCAGCCTTGCCTCCTGGGCTATGCGTTGGGTTGCATCGCTTGACGGCGTGTTTATGGTGCTTAGCGGTATGTCCGATATGGATCAGATTAATGATAACGTCAAGACATTTGACGCTCTCACCCCCCTATCCCCCGACGAGCTCGTCGCATTAGATAAAACCATCGAGAATATTAACAACTGTGACAGTATCCCCTGCACCATCTGCAACTACTGTGTCAAGGGATGTCCCGTGTCGATAAACATACCTCAGATGTTCCGCGCCGCCAACACCGCCATTATATATAAGAACTTTTCCGGCGCACAGGGCACATATAACTGGGTTGCTGCGGAGGGCGGTGTGCCCGCTGACTGTATCGAATGTGGTCAGTGTGAGGACGTATGTCCCCAGCATATCTCCATTATTGAGGAGCTAAAAAAGGTGGAGAGTGTCATAGGGTTATAGGCGAATTTAAACTGTAGGGGCGGTCATCGGCCGCCCGTCTGTTTTGTCTGAGATATGGTCATTAGGTTGTAGAATGAAGAAAAGAATAAAAATATTAATCTCAGCAATCCTCTTTGCCGTTGTTGCAATGCTGTCACTTGTAGCGAATGGCGCCGAGCTGAGCGAGCTTTTGCTGCAGGTTCTCACTCCGGTGAGGGCAGAACCGGTCGAGTACAACATCGACGGTGATGTATTGACCTATCGTGATACACAGTACACCATCATAGAGGTGGACGGTGGCGAGCGCAGTGGCGTGCGTGAGGGAAATGTCGCAGTGGATGTCGGCTACGGTGATCGGCTTTATTATGCCTTGACCAACGAACATGCCCAGCTTGTCTATGTTTTAGCACATGAAATTGTGTTGCAGGACGAGCAGAGTGAGGCGGTTAACTCCTCCGGTCGGTACTACCATGATGAGGCGGCGGTGCCCGGCACGGAACTCGAGCACCTCGATCAGGGTCACGTGATAGCGG
>CAYJMO010000129.1:0-2046 GCA_964371365.1 uncultured Oscillospiraceae bacterium | reverse complement strand
GCAAAACCGCCATGGGGATTAAAATTCTTACCATAATTTAAAATCCTTTCATATGTTAAAGGGTGTTTACAAACCTGTTTGGATCAAAATCGGATATGTCGTAGGAGCTCGCGCCGTCACAGATAATCTCACCCAGTAGTCGACCGGTAATGGGGGCAAGAGCTATTCCGTCACCCTCGTGGCCGGCGGCGATAAAAAGGTTGTCATAACCATTCAGTTGACCGAGCAACGGCAGACCGTCCGGGGTAAAGGGGCGAAATCCGGCAAAAAACCGTACGATGCTGACATCCTTAAGATGGGGGAAAAACCGAACCGCGCGCTCCACCATCACCGACACCGCCTCAAAGGTATTATCGCCGTCATAATCCATAAACTCACGTGTGCCACCGATGATCAGCGCACCGTCCTTTAACTGCTCGATACTAAGCGATGCCCCAAGGCGTAAAACCGTGCTGTCCTTGATACTCTCGGGGCGAAACTTAATTATGTTATACCTTGCACACTGCACAGTCGCGGTCATAAAATGCGCAAGTGGTTCTGTGACTGCAAGTTGACCTTTTCTTGGTTTTATCGGCACCGTAATGCCGGCAAATTCCGTTATCTCTGCCGACCACGCGCCCGCTGTGATAACAAAACTCTCGGCGAAAAACTCTCCCCTGTTCGTCCTCACTCCGACAATACGCTCTCTCTCAATAATAAACCCATTCACCGACGTTCCTGTCAGCACCTCTACGCCGAGCTTTTTCGCCGCCCTGAAAAAACCCATGGTCAGCGAGATGGGGTTGACCTTTGCACCGGTTGGGGAGTAGAGCGCGCCGGCAATGTCCTTCGCGAGCATCGGCTCTATTTCACATGCCTCCTCCGCGGTTATCATTTTTATATCAACGTCGCTTTTTCGTTGTTGAGCCACCATATCGCAGAGCATGTCATACTGCTCTTTATCCTCGACCGGTTGCATACCTCCGGCATTTTTTTTATACTCGATATCATATCCGAGCTCGTCCGACAGGGTGTCAAACATTGATATGGATTGCACCGCCAGATCGAGTTGCGGCCCCGGCTTTTTTGTGTGGTAGCCCACAACTCCGTCCGTAGCACCTGCCGCACCGCAGGCGACGTCACCTTTTTCGAGCACTAAGACACTCTTTCGACGTTTCGCAAGCTGCCATGCCACCGAGTTACCCATGATGCCGCCACCGATAACTATTATGTCAACCCTATTATTCATCGGCGCCACCTTTTAAAGCCGACATCCTGACCGGTCGCACCGGCATACGGCTTTTCTGCGGTTGAATGTCCGCGGGGTCGACACCGGTCTCACTCGCCACAATCCCCTGTATAAGACGGGAGCAGGACTTCCCTTGACAAAGTCCCATACATGCATGGGTTCGCCTTTTAACGCCGTCCACCGTCGTAGCGCCGTCCTTAATAGCATCGATTATCTCCTGCCGTGTCACCTCCTGACAGCGACAAATTGTGTGATTTTGCATTGTTTTTTCCTTTATCTATTGTTGTATATGAGTTGATAGATAAGCATTTCGCCCAATGGCACTTGCTCGGAGCATTAAAAGATGTAGGTGTTTAAATCAGATGATAAGAAAAAATAGCTGAAATAAACAGCGTGTTAATGCCGGTAATCATTAAAAACAACGTTTTTGAATACCCTTTGGGAGTTATTTCATCAACCATATCAAGCTTTTTCATTATCGGGTTTAACATAAAATAGTAGGAGGAAATGGCAATACACATAAATGCAAGCGAATGTATTTTTATCAAGTCGTCGCCCAAAAATAACACTACAATTAAAAGTGCAATAAAAACAAGTTTTGTTCCCGCAACCCAGTTTAAAAGATATTTTACGAACAATCTACTGCTCTCATTTTTTTGAGCGACATAATATTCGTTAAACACCGCAACACCGTTTCCATATTTAATTTCAGGGAAAAAATATAAAATGGTAATATTAGCCGATTCTAAGAAAATAAAAATTATAATCGCGATATTTAACACATCCATTTGTTCTCCTATATATATTGTAAATGCTTT
>CAYJMO010000128.1:0-2573 GCA_964371365.1 uncultured Oscillospiraceae bacterium | reverse complement strand
AGGAACAGTACCGCTCAAAAGGGGATCAGGGTTCTTGGACCGATGTCTATGCCCTTGCCGCGACATTTTATAAGATGATAACGGGTCAGACACCGCCCGACAGCATGGAGCGCGCTATCAATGACGAGATTAAAGAACCGTCCAAGCTCGGTGCAAAGATACCGCCATCCGCAGAAAATGCGCTTTTAAACGCCCTGCATGTGCGAAAACCGGACAGGACAAGGACGATAGCGGAGTTTAAAGATGCGCTTTTATCAGACGGGGTGAAGCGTATCGTCGTCAAACAGAAAAAGGATCGCAACATCGCCGGCAGGCTTGCTATCGCAATAGCGTCGGTGGCGGTGCTCACCCTCGCAGGATTTTTGGTGTACGATGCCACAAGACCCGAGCCGATAGCCCCGACGATAGAGCCATCGCAAGAACCGGAACCGGTCGTAGTCGGCGGCACCATGCTGGAGGACGACTTCGGCAGTACCGAAGAGATCATGGCGGTGGAAGATGACTATGTGATAGAGTGGGTCGATCCCATAATCGAGGAGGAAATCCGCCTGTTGACCGCAAAACCAGAGGGTGATATAATGGTATCGGATCTGCAGGTCATTGAGGAGCTGTATTTTAGTGCTGTTTATGCATTCGACGACGACACACCGCCTGTCGCGACATTGGAGGATTTACGCCACTTTGCGGATCTTGACACCCTAAAGTCAATCCGATTTGATTTCTCGCGGACAACCGACTCGGACGGTGTCGGCATAATCGATGCCCCTCTCGACCTATCACCCCTCGCCGAGATTGACAGCCTGACCCAACTATATTTGCACGAGGCGAACATAGCGGACCTATCCCCCCTCGCTGACATGACCGGTCTTGTCGAGCTTGGATTGACAGGTACAATTTATTCCGAGCATGTCAACACCATAACCGACATATCGGTGCTGTCCTCCCTTTCCAACCTGAACGCTCTGTACCTGCGTGGCAACGACATCAGCGACACAACACCGCTCTCGGGGCTGACCGACCTGCGAATTTTGGAGCTACAGTACAATGCCAATCTGACCGACCTATCCCCACTGTCCACCCTCGTCAATTTAGAGGATTTGAGATTAGCATATAACACCAACCTCACCGACATCTCGGTGGTGGCAGAGTTACAAAAATTAACATTTCTGTTTCTCGACGATGTAGGTGTGCAGGATTTTTCACCTATCACCGCCCTACCGGATTTGGATACTTTGCTCCTCGGCGAGAATGGGCTCACCGACATATCGTTTCTGTCTGGCATGACCGCTCTTCGGAGCCTCGAGCTAAACGACAACAATATCAGTGACTTTTCACCACTCGCCGCCCTGCCGAACCTTACACACCTTGATGCAGGCAGAAATAACCTGTCCAGCGTTGCCACCATGTCAGGGCTTGTGCACCTTGAAAGGCTCTATATCTATACAAATAACATATCAGATCTCTCACCGCTTGCCAACCTTACGAACCTTAAAGAGTTAAATATTATAAGCAACGAGGGCATCACCGACCTCTCACCGGTGGAGCATGTCACAAGGGTTGATCAGTAATATTTATTAAAATTATACAGAAAGGATAAATTTATGTTAAAAAAAGGATTGTTAGCCTCATTATTATTAAGCACGGCACTATTTTTAACCTCTTGTGATGCCATCGTAGGTGGTATATTGGAGGAGGTGATCGGCAGTGACGAGCTTGATCTTGATGAACTGATAGAGCAGTTGAACGAGGCGCAGGATGCGGCAGAGGATGAATCCTCGGACGATACAGCGGATATCGACAACGAAGAGGATCAGCTCTCGGAACCGGAACAACCGATCGAGCAACCTGCAGCCGAATCGCAGAGCGTTGCGGAAGAGGACAGCTCGTCCGGTGAACAAGAATCCGAGCCACAGCCTGCCGACGTTGAGCTCAAGGAATGGGTTCGCAACATAGTGGACGGCAACAACGGCGTTGTCAAGAACTATTATGACGGTGGCGGCGCCGAAGTCTCCGCCGAGATATGGATGGGCGGAATTCCAACCGTCTACTATATATTTAACAACTCCGACGGGTCATATTTTCAGCTGGTTGACACCTCCGGTAACCTAAACGAGGTTTGGGACAGCGCCTCTTCCCACAACTCGAGTGGTATGCCGAACTACAACCTTTTCCCCGACAACTATTCGGTGGACTTCATGTTTCATCGTGCCGACGATCTGATACAGGAGCTGTTTGTCGATGTGCCGGACGAGATTGCTTACAGCAACGACCCGCAGGTCTTGAACGACTTTTTGGGTGTCGATGTAAAAGCGGAGTATGAGGCACCCTATAGCGACATGAACTTCTCCCGTCCCGAGCGATGGGTCTATGAGTACGAGATTGACGGCTACACCATACTGATGATGTGTTATGATTCTGAAAATCTTATAAACAATGCTGTAATCTTCCCAACCGACAGCCCGCCCGTCTACGACACCTATTGATGAGGTAAGGAGGGGTTTTGAAAACCCCCTCCCCAGGCTGTCGAAAAAGTTCGACAGCCCCGAGAGGGGATGCGGCAGAGTATAATATCA
>CAYJMO010000127.1:1673-2657 GCA_964371365.1 uncultured Oscillospiraceae bacterium | reverse complement strand
CGTGCACCGGTGGGTGTGCGCCCATTTTTTCGAAAGGACATCTTTTGGACGAACTTATTCTCTATCGTGGTATCGCCGATAACAAGGTGGTCAATGATTTAACCGCCCCCGAACCCACAAAGAATGCATGTATGGCGATGTCGGAGCTTATTGAACTGTGCGATAATTATGGGCTTTTTGGCAACCTTTGGCATTGTTATCTCACCTTTTTACTTGTCATGGACGAAAATCGATTTTCTCTCGCCTGTGAGATGCGTGACGTGCCGGACAGCGGTATCACAGGACTTGCCGAGATGGATTTCAAAAAGATATGGGGAATGTTTAAAACCTCGATAGACTGTCTGCCGGACACGGTTTTATCCTACACCCCCTCAAACGGCGAGCGAATTGTCGATGTCGAGGTTTCAACGAGGTTAAGCGAGCTTGCAAAAGAGCTTGCGACCGCCGATACTCCGTCCGTCTTCGGGGAGAGTTTATGCCGGTATTATAAGAATTACGGCGTAGGTGAGTTTTCACTTTACGGTGCATTTCGTGTAGGGGAAACATGCCTTGAGCCGATAAAGAATATCGACAAGATACGTTTTGACGACCTTGTCGGTTATGACATTGCAAAAAATAAACTGCGCCGTAACACCGAGGCGTTTTTAGAGGGGCGACCTGCCAACAACTGCCTTTTGTTCGGCGGTGCCGGCACCGGCAAATCGTCGTCGGTCAAGGCACTTTTAAACGAATATTCCGGACAGGGTCTGCGCATTATCGAGCTGCAAAAACACCGCCTGCGCCATCTCAACGACCTAATCACCGCGGTGAGGATGCGACGTTATCGATTTATTGTCTTTATGGATGATCTGTCTTTCGAGGATTTCGAGGTGGACTATAAGTATCTTAAGGCGGTCATAGAGGGCGGTCTTGAAAAAAAGCCGAGCAACATGCTTATCTATGCCACCTCCAACCGACGACACATTATAAAGGAAGAGTTTGCCG
>CAYJMO010000127.1:0-1619 GCA_964371365.1 uncultured Oscillospiraceae bacterium | reverse complement strand
CACCCCCGACAGGGCGCAGTACACCGAAATGGTGAAAACGCTCGCCCGTCGTGAGGGGATATCCATGACCGATGAGGAGCTCACCCTCGCCGCCAACAGATGGGAGATGTCCCACCACGGCAAATCGGGGAGAAGTGCGCGGCAGTTGGTTGATCATTTATTGGCGCACCAATCACAAATTCTATAAACTTTCACAATCTAAACCCCTTTTACCCCTTGCCATTTTATCAAATTATGTTATACTTTAATACAGGAAAGTATATATAAAAGGAAAAAGTCTTGACAAACAGTATCATCTTTGAATATCTTGTGCGCGCCATAGTTCTGCTCACCGCGATTCCTATCCATGAATCGGCGCACGCACTCGCCGCGTCCAAGCTCGGCGACAACACCGCGCGCTCACAGGGGCGTATCTCGCTCAATCCGGCGGTGCACTTTGACCTTATCGGCAGTCTTTGTATGATTCTTGCCGGTATAGGTTGGGCAAAACCGGTGCCCATCAACGCTTACAATTTCAAGGGCGACCGCAAGCTCGGCATGGCGCTGTCCTCGGCGGCAGGTCCTGCCTCCAACCTGCTTATTGCGCTCGCGTCGATAATCTTGGCAAAGGTGTTTATGTTTTCCGGCGGGTATGATCCGTCCGCTATGCTCCTGACCACCCTCTCCATCATCTTTATTTGCATGGCGCAGATGAACATCATGCTGGCCATATTCAATCTCATAGCGATACCTCCGTTTGATGGCTCGAGAATATTTAACCTGTTCTTGCCGGAGAGATATTATTTTAAGCTGATGCAGTACGAGCGCTATATCTTCCTCGGACTGTTCGTGGTGCTTATGACCGGAATTTTAGACGCACCGCTGAGTTTTTTGACCGGCTTAATATTTAACTTTTTCGACCTTATCACTCGATTTATAGACCTACTGTTCGGGGTGCTATGACCGAATTAACCTTTAAAACAAACGACTTTGAAGGTCCTCTTGACCTACTGCTTGCCCTTGTCGCAAAGAATAAGATGAGCCTTTTCGATATCGACCTTATCGCTCTTATCGACCACTATCTCGAAGTTGTCGGTGGGATGCAGGAGCACCGTTTGGAGGTGGCGAGCGAGTTTATCGAGATGGCGGCACAACTTGTCTACCTCAAATCACTTCATCTCCTCCCACGCAGTGACGAGGGGGAGCGACTGGAGCGCGAGCTGACCGGACGATTAGTGGAGTATGCCCTATGCAAACAGGTTTCGGTGCAACTCGGGTGTATCTCGCAGGGTATTTTTCATGTGGTTAGAATGCCTGCCGAGGTGGAGCTGGACACCACCTATCGCATAAAACACAGTATACATGAGCTCTGTCATGCCCATAGTGTAGTTATGGGTAAAGGTGTGCGCCGTATGCCTACCGAGGAGCAGTTCGACCCGATAGTGACAAAACCGATGGTGTCGGTGTCCTCCAGAATACGGCATATCGTGACAAGTCTGCGAAAAAAAGCGGGGCGACTTATCGACTTCTTCCGCCACAGTGAGGACCGTAGCGAGTCGGTCGCAACCTTCCTCGCCGTCTTAGAACTGTTGCACGACGGCAGTATAAAGATAGCGAAAAACGGTGGGGTGAAGTTTATC
>CAYJMO010000126.1:0-2917 GCA_964371365.1 uncultured Oscillospiraceae bacterium | reverse complement strand
ATATATCAAAAACAGGAGACATATGAACATCAACAACCTCTGCATGGGATGTATGAAAGAAAAACCGAACGTGGGCGGTGCTTGCCCTTACTGCGGTTTTGACGAGGTGCGACATGAGGTCGCACTGCACCATCTTCCACTGCGGACAATTCTCGCCGGCAAGGTGCTCATCGGTCGGGTGCTCGGGGAGGGTGGCTTCGGTATTACCTACATCGGCTACGACCTCAACCTCAATCTGCCGGTGGCGGTCAAGGAGTTCTACCCCTCCGGCTATGCCTCACGCGAGGCGAGCATATCCACCACCGTCTCCGCCTTTCAGGGCAAGATGGGGGACTTTTTCACCCACGGCAAGGAAAAATTTGTGGACGAGGCGCGCCGTCTTGCACGTTTTCGCAATCTGCCCGGCATTGTGGCGGTCAACGATTTTATCATGGAGAACGGCACCGCATACATCGTCATGGAGTATGTGGACGGCACTACATTCAAGGCACACCTTGCAAACGTCGGAGGTAGAATGCCATCAGAGGATGTGTTTTTGCTGATGCGTCCGGTCATGGAGTCACTTTCCAAGATGCACGAGGAGGGCATAATCCACCGCGACATCAGCCCCGACAACATCATGATAACCAAGACGGGGGAGATACGGCTTATCGACTTCGGCGCGGCTCGGGATTTTGACGGCGGTGCGGATGTCAGCCGTTCCATCCTGCTAAAACCCGGTTATGCGCCGGTGGAGCAGTACTCCTCACGTGGTCAACAGGGACCGTGGACCGATGTCTATGCGATATGCGCCACCATGTACAAGGCGATGACCGGCACAACACCGCAGGAGTCCAGCGACCGTATTACCGAGGATCTGCTGCAAGGTCCGTCCACCCACGGCATTGCAATAAATCCCTATAAAGAGCAGGTTTTAATGCGCGGCATGGCGTTTATGGTCAAGGATAGATATCAGTCGATGGGGGAACTGATCACACAGCTATACAACGCACCGTCCGCACCACCGCAGGCGATGACCTCCATGGGAGCGCAGGGCGGTGCGCAGATGCAGACAGGTCACACGGTTTTGCCTTTGCCGATTAACACACCACAGCAAGCTCCCAAAAAGACCTCCAAAAAAACCGGCTTTATCGTCGCCGGTGGTATCGTCGCCGCCATCGCGGTGCTGTTCGCCGTGGTGTCGCTCTTTGACACGGGGGGACTTGACATCGGTATACCGACCCTTTCGAGCGAGCCGGTCTCGGTCATTGGCGGCTGGGAGGCGGTCGAGGTGACCGGATTTGGACTTGAACTCGACATGCAGGAGGAATACCCCGACGGCATGAATATCGTGTTTGAAGAAGACGGGACATACAGTTGGTCGAACGGCAATGAGGTCAACACCGGCAGTTGGGAGTATAACGGCAATAACGGTGTTACAATCGATAACTACGGTCTGAAAACCGACGCCGAGGTGAATGGCGATACCCTTGTCTTTGACAGCTTTATGGGGCTCGGTATAGGTGTAGAGTTTGAACGAGACTATAGCCATTCAACCCCGTCGTCACCCACCGTCGACGACCTGCCCTCACAGGATGGCAGTGCGACTGCCTCGGGCGATCTCGCGGTCGGGAGCTATTGGTATGGCTATGTGAACATCTACAACTTTTCGGGTGAAAATGAGGAGTATGCCGGCGGCACTCCGGTCTGGGGATTCATCGATGTACTGGAGTCGGAAGACGGCGAGGAACTGCTCTACCTTGAAATACTGGACACATCGGAATACCTTGATGAAGAATCATATGTTGTCTATTCCGCCTACATAGAGGTTGAGGACGATATCCTCTTTCCTGTGGATATAGAGGGCGATGAAAACTGGATCATGGATTTATATCTTGACAAGGGAGAAACGCCGATATTTAAATACGAATACGGTTCATTGCGAATGATCGAGCCGTTTGAGTACGATGACGGCACTAACAGATTTGATGTCTTTTTCGACCTGCGCCCCTACGGCACACTATGGCCGGAAGAGGAGTATCGTCCGGAAAACTACGATGAATATTTTGCAGAAATCTCACAGTAAATAAGGAAAAAATGATGAAAAAAACAGTAGCGGACACACATCTACACAGCATTATCAGTCATGATGCATCTTGTGAGCTTAGCATGATATGCCGTGGTGCGCTTCAAAACGGTGTGAATGTCATCGCGTTGACCGACCACTGTGATTTAGAACACAGCCACAAGGAGGACTTTTGGCAGGAGGTTGACTTTTCGGTCGATTCGGTACACGCCATCAGAGCGGTGTCGGAGGAGGCAGGGATAAAAGTCTTGGTCGGCACCGAGCTCGGACAGGGGAGCCACTTCCCTGAACTTGCAAGGCAGGTGGTGGCGCGCCACGACTATGACCACATCATAGCCTCTCAACACATGACATACGATAGGAAGGATTTCTTCTTTTTAGAGCGAGAGCGCTTTTTGGAGGAGGGGGATATCTTGATGAGGAGGTATCTCGACGACCTTGTTGATATGCTAAATCTCGACTGTGGCGAGGTGCTCGGCCACCTGACCTATCCTTTGCGCTATTTTTTGCGCGAGGGGGTGCAGTGTGACATAAAGGAATACCTGCCACAGATAGAAAAGCTGTTTTTGATGATGATAAAAAAGGAGATTGCGCTGGAGTGCAACACCTCGGGACTGCGACAACCCATCGGTGTAACCCTGCCGGATGAGGATATTTTTCGACTCTATTATAACCTTGGCGGTCGCCTCATCACCCTCGGAAGTGATGCGCATGTCGACAGCGATGTCGGAAGTGGAATAAATGAGGGGAGCGAGATGCTACGCCGTGTTGGCTTTACCGAGGCGTTTTACTATGAAAAACGTCGTCCGGTGGGATACGGACTATAGGTAAAGTCATTCAAGTTGAATGACT
>CAYJMO010000125.1:0-2976 GCA_964371365.1 uncultured Oscillospiraceae bacterium | reverse complement strand
GTCTCGATATCTCAAAAATAATAACCCACCGTTTCGATATCAAGGACTATGAAAAGGGATTCGAGGTGATGGAGAGCGGCGAGTCCGGCAAGGTAGTGCTAAGCTGGGTGTAGAGCTTTTATAGGGATAAAACCGGTAGTGAGTGTAAAGAGTCCTAAACATAAAAATGAGAAAGGAATTGTCATTAAAATGAAAGATAAAATCTTCGAGCGTTATGCTTTACAGGTGGAGGAGATACGCTCTGCCGGACTGTATAAGGGTGAGACGGTAATGACCTCCCCGCAGTCAACCTCGGTCATGACGCAGGGCGGCAAAGAGATCATCAACATGTGCGCTAACAACTATTTGGGGTTGGCGAGTGACGAGCGTGTCATCGCCGCCGCCAAAAACGCTTATGACGGCTACGGCTACGGCATGGCCTCGGTTCGCTTTATCTGCGGAACTCAGGATATACACAAACAACTTGAAAAAAAGATAAGTGAATTCCTCGGCACACAGGACACCATTCTTTTCTCCTCCTGTTTTGATGCAAACGGCGGTCTTTTTGAGACCATACTCACCGATAAGGATGCGGTTATCAGCGACGAGCTTAACCACGCCAGTATCATAGACGGTGTGCGTCTTTGCAAGGCGAAGCGGTATCGCTACAAAAACAACGACATGTCCGCCCTTGAACAACAGTTGATACAGGCGGACGCGGATGGTGTCGAGGTCAAGGCGGTGGTCACAGACGGCGTTTTTTCGATGGATGGTATTATCGCAAATTTAAAGGATCTATGCGACATATGTGAGCGATACAACGCGCTTGTCATAGTGGACGACAGCCACGCGGTCGGGGTTATCGGTGAGCACGGCAGAGGAAGTGCCGAGCACTGCAAAGTCGAGGGACGTGTCGATATTTTCACCGGAACACTCGGTAAGGCGCTCGGTGGCGCGTCGGGCGGTTATATAAGCGGTAGAAAAGAGGTTGTCGAGATACTGCGTCAACGCTCGCGCCCCTATCTCTTTTCCAACTCACTCGCGCCCCCCATCGTCAGTGCATCACTTAAAGTTCTTGAGATTTTAACCGAAAATGTCGGTATGACGGCGCACTTAGCCGAGCTTACCCAATACTACCGTGACCGATTAAAAGCCGCCGGTTTTGACATAATTGACGGCATTCACCCCATTGTGCCGATAATGCTCTATGATGAGCTGGAGGCGGCAAGGATAGCGCAAAGTATGAGGGATGCCGGCATCTATGTCGTGGCATTCTCCTATCCGGTCGTACCCAAAGGCAGGGCAAGAATACGCACCCAGGTCAGCGCGAAACACACAAAAGAGCAGCTCGATCGGGTTATAGAGTGTTTATTACAGGCGCGAGAGTAGCGTTTAAATTCGACTATATATAAACTCGCTCCACCACCCGAGCCTCTATCCTGCCGTTACTGACACGCATTATCTCCTCTTGAAGATTTTGTGTGTCGGTGCACGGCAGGATTGTGTTTATGGCGACTATGTCGCTGTATTCACTGTTTTTTATCTCGCCGCCGACATCGGATATAACACGACAGATGATGTCATAAAGACCGTACTCCGTCTCAATCTGTACTACATCACAAAGCACTCTACTTCGCACCCCTGCCAACTCTATGGCCGCCTTGGCACTGTCACCGTAGGCGCGCACCAGTCCTCCGGTGCCGAGTAGGGTTCCACCGAAATATCGTGTCACCACCACCGCCGCATCCACGATTTTTCTCCCCTCTAACATGGATAGCACCGGTAATCCGGCTGTTTTGGACGGCTCACCATCATCGGAATATCTTGTCCGATTGTCCTCTCTTAGCCGATATGCGTAGACATTATGATTGGCACTCGGATGCTTTGATCGTATGCTGTTTATAAAGGCTATCGCCTCCTCCTCGCCGGAAAGAGGTCGTGCAACGGCAATAAATCGGGAGTGTTTTATTATTAACTCCACCTCGGCATCACCGGCAAGGGTTATGTAATCGGACATAAATTCAACCTTTTTCTTTTTATTATATAATGAAAATGACCCTTAAATCAAGTCGAAAATTGCTTTTGTAAAATAATTGCTTGACAATTACTGCCGAATATGGATATAATATCGATTAAAGTGATAAAACAGGAATTCTTATTAATATGTCAAAATTAGTTATAGTGGAGTCCCCTGCAAAGGCGAAGACAATTGCAAAATATCTCGGCAAGGATTTTAAGGTTATGGCGAGCAACGGACACATCCGTGACCTACCGACAACACGTCTTGGTATAGACGTCGAGAACGACTTTGAACCTAAATATATTAACGTGCGCAACAAGGCACAACTTATAAAGCAACTTAAAAAAGCCGCAAGCGGATGTGACGAGGTTTATCTCGCGACCGACCCTGACCGCGAGGGGGAGGCTATATCCTGGCATTTAGCGGAGCTGTTAGGGCTTGACCCAAAACTTGAAAACCGAGTGACGTTCGGTGAGATAACCAAAAAAGGTGTAACGAACGGAATGGAAAACCCTCGTTCGATAGACATGAACCTCTTTTATGCACAGCAGGCGCGCCGTATGTTGGATCGACTTGTCGGCTATACCATATCGCCCTTTTTATGGAAAAAGGTGCGCCGCGGGCTTTCGGCAGGACGAGTTCAGTCGGTGGCACTTCGTCTAATTGTTGACCGCGAGAGGGAGATAACCTCGTTTGTTCCAAAAGAATACTGGGATTTATCGGCACTGCTTGCCACCCAAAAAGGGGAGGAGATCACCGCGGCATACTACGGCAAGGACGGCAAGAAGTCGACCGGTGTTGTCAACAAGGAACAGGCGGATATCATACTTAAAGAGGCGGGCAAAAAGTTCACCGTCTCGGACATCAAGGACGGGGTACGACGTCGATCCCCGGCACCGCCCTTCATCACCTCCACCCTACAGCAGGATGCCTCACGCAAACTCGGCTTCTCGGCGGCGCGCACAATGCAACTCGCC
>CAYJMO010000124.1:0-3335 GCA_964371365.1 uncultured Oscillospiraceae bacterium | reverse complement strand
CGGTCTTAGCGGTGTGGCAGCCGGTGCGGGCGTTGCGGTGGCAGGCGCGGCGGTAGGAGTCGGCGCTATGGTAGGCGGCAACAAGCTCAACAGCATGTTGAACGAGAAAAAGGAAAAAAAGGTACAGGAAGATAACTCCGAAAAAGGTGATGAATCGGAGGAGAAAATCGATTAATCAGTCTACTTCATGCAAAAGCTCTGCCGCACCGATTATACCGAAATCCTTGCTGTGCTCGGCGAGCAAAAAGTCCACCCTCTGACCGGTGTGGTTGTATCGGTTAAAGGTGTCATAAATTCTATCCAGTAACATGTCACCGAAGTTAACCATACCGCCACCGAAAACAAAGGTGTCGACGTTGAGCATTTGATAGACATTAAATAGGCATAACCCGATATAACGGGCGGTCTGGTCGAGCGCGATGAGCGCGAGCGGGTCGCCCTCTTTGCACGCCTTTTCAAAGGAGAGGTTGTCGAGGGTATCAAGATTCATGTTCGTTTTCATGCCGGTCTTTTGGGCAAGAGCCTTGACCTGACGTGGGATGAAAAGTCCCGAGCCCCATGACATAAAACACCCCTTGTTTTCACAGCCACACTCAATCCCCTCGTCCGGCGTTATCAACATGTGACCGCATTCGCCGGCAAAACCGTTACTGCCACGGAATACACGGTTGTTTAAGATTATTCCGCTCCCAAGACCGGTGCTGAGCGTAATGTAGAGCAGGTGCTCTCGTCCCTTGCCGGCACCGAAACGATGTTCACACAGCGCGGCGCAGTTGGCATCGTTGTCCAAAACCACCTTTGTCGAGAGTCGTTCCTGCATATAATCGCGCAGGGGAAAATTATTTAAAAGCGGCAGGGCGGTGGTCATGCAGATTGCCCCCTCGTTAAAAAGCACATAGGACGGCATACATATCCCGACACCGAGGAGCTGTTGCATCTTTAAATCATTCTCGCTCAGCAGTGCACGAACATTCTTGATTATGACATCGCAAAACTCCTCACCTCGCATCTCGTTTGATGAGGGATGTCGTCGCCTTGCAACGAGGTTGTTTTCATCGTCAAAAAGCCCGTATGCCACCTTTGTTCCGCCGACATCAATCCCTATCTTGTAACTGTTCATAATCACTCCTTTATATCGTCAATAGTCCAATGCCACTATTTTTAAAATTGTTGCTGATCTCACTCGGTATTCCGCTGTCGGTAAAGACCGTCTTTATCTTGTTTTCAATCTGCATCGGGACGACACTGTTTTTGAAAAACTTCTCGCTCTCGGTCAGGACGGCAACGCTGTTAGCATGTTCCGACATGTCACGCACCGCCTGTGTTCGCAATAGATTGCTGCCGGTAAAGCCGAGTTCGCTTGAGTAGCCATCGGCGCCGATAAAAAGGCGGTCTACATAGAGTTGAGAAAGACAGGTTTTTAAAAGAGGTCCTACCATAACCTGTGAGCTTTTTTGAAACTCTCCGCCGAGTAGGAGGACAGCCACCGAGTCATATCGTCTTATATATGACGCAATGAATGCGCTGTTGGTGACTATCGACACACCCTGACGAGTTCTGCCGAGCACCTCCGCGAGGAGGGCGCAACAACTGCCGCTCTCTATCATGACTGTCTCGCCGTCCGCAACCGTCTCGGCGGCACGTGTTGCTATGGCGAGCTTGCGCTCATAGTGGTATGCGATGCGGTTGTTGATGTCATCTGTTCCCCCAAACACCGCGAAGCCGTGCTCACGTCGCACTATGCCACGCTGTTCCAACAGATCTAAATCCTTGCGAACCGTCACGTTTGACACACCGAGTTCCGTTGCAAGGGCAGAAATCTCGATTTTTTGTCGTTCGATAAGCAGTTCCAATATGCGAGAGTCACGATTTTTCATCATATTATCCTACATTCTACTCCGTGTGCGTGAATGATCTCTCTCATCTCCTCTAAATCCTCGGGATAGAGTTGTTTTGTATCCTTGAAAAGATAATCCTTGTCGAACACCTCCTGCTTCTTTTCACCGAACTGATGAAAGGGGAGCAGGTGTACCTCTTTTATGCCTGTGTCAAGGAGCATGGTGGAGAGCTTTTTTGCATCCTCGCACGAATGGTTAACGGTAGGTATGACCGGCACCCTAACCGTCACCGGTACACCACTGTCGCTTGCTAATTTGAGATTATGCAGGATCAATTCATTGCCGACACCGGTAAAACGGCGGTGAGCAGTGTCGTTTGGATGTTTTATGTCGTATAACAAAAGGTCAATATTTTTGATGAACTCAAGAAAAATCTCGCTTTTGGCATATCCGCTTGTCTCGATTGCTACATGTATACCCTGTCTTTTCGCCTCTTTGGCAAGAGCGGTGGCAAATTCATGCTGTTGAAGAACCTCGCCACCGGTGAGCGTGAGCCCACCCCCAGAGCTGTCGTAGAAAGGTTTGTCCTTGCATACCACTTCCATTACTTCTTCTATGGTATAGAGATTTCCTTTATACTGCTCTAATTCATTCACGGTGGAGGAATACCTGTTTTGCGATTCCGGGTTGGAACACCAGGCACACTTTAAAGGACAGCCGGAAAAAAACACAGCCGTGCGAATCCCCGGTCCATCGTGCAAACAAAATTTTTGTATATTAAATATACTGCCCCTCAATTCAAATACTCCATACAATACACCTTTACTCGCATTATATCACCTAAAGAAAAAATTGTAAATAGAAAGATAAAATATTTCATAAAAAATAAATTTACTTTCGTATGAAAGTTTTTTGTTGACTTGACAGTCTGCTTGATATATAATATCATTGTAAGGTAAATTACAGGGAACTTAATGATGAAAGATCATATACTATTTGGCAAGCTGACCGAGCGGATGTCACAGTATCGCACTGCGCTGTTAAACGAGCGTTCTAAGGTCTGTGTTGAGCGTGCCGAACTTGCCACCGAAAGCTATAAAGAACATGCCGACAAACCGATAAAGCTCAAACGAGCATATATGCTACAGAATATACTGGAAAAAATGAGCATTTTTATCGAGGAGGAGTCGCTGATTGCCGGAAATCATGCCTCCGAGAACCGTGCCGCACCAATCTTTCCGGAATATGCTATAAAATGGGTCATCGATGAGTTAGACGAGTTTGAAAAAAGAGACGGCGATGTCTTCTACATAACAGAGGAGAAAAAGAGAGCACTGCGCGAAATCTACCCATTTTGGAGCGGCAACACGGTATTGGACAAAGGGCTTGCATTCATGCCAAAGGAAAGCCGTGTTTTCTACGACCTCGGCATTATCAAGGTGGAGGGCAATCTGACCTCCGGTGATGCCCATGTCGCGGTGGATTATAAAACCGTTT
>CAYJMO010000123.1:0-3438 GCA_964371365.1 uncultured Oscillospiraceae bacterium | reverse complement strand
CTGCTCCTCCCGCCTGATGCGCATCGAAAACCGTTATGTCGGGAGGAGCAGAGCCCCTCCCCTACAGATTTCACTCAATGTTTGCAATCGATTTTCGGTACAAATCGTCACAAAATACGCACCGTTTTGGGAATAATCATAACTTTTTAATCTGTTATGTTTTCTATTTGGCAATTCCATATCATCACCTTATCACGGCAATTGTAGGGACAACCGCAAGGCTCGCCCCTACCTACATTACCGTAAAAACTATTTCAACGGATACTTTATCGCCGCCTGTGCCGCTGCAAGTCTCGCTATCGGCACACGGAACGGGGAACAGCTGACATACCCGAGACCGAGTTTTTGACAAAACTCAATGGAGGATGGGTCACCGCCATGCTCGCCGCATATGCCGAGCTTGATGTCGGGGCGTGTCTCACGTCCGAGCTCTACCGCCGTCTTGATAAGGCGTCCCACACCCTTTTGGTCTATCTTTTGGAATGGATCATACTCGTAGATCTGTTTTGCATAGTAGCTGTCGAGGAACGAGCCGGCATCATCACGGGAGAAACCGAACGTCATCTGGGTAAGGTCGTTGGTGCCAAAGCTGAAGAACTCCGCCTCTTTTGCGAGATCGCCTGCGCGCAGTGCGGCGCGTGGTATCTCTATCATGGTACCGACCATATATTTAAGGTCGGCGCGTTGCTCCTCAATAACCTCGTCGGCGGTCTCGACCACTACCTTTTTAAGGAACTGTAGCTCCTTATACTCGCCGATAAGCGGTATCATGATCTCCGGTACGATAGCAAACTCGGGGTGACGTTTATTGACGTTGATAGCCGCCTCGATGACCGCACGGGTCTGCATCTGAGCTATTTCCGGGAAGGACACGGCAAGACGACAACCACGGTGACCCATCATAGGATTGAACTCGTGCAGGCTGTTTATGACCGCCTTAACCTCGTCTATCGACATCTTCATCTCGTCTGCAAGCTCGGCGATATCTTTCTCGTCGGTCGGCAGGAACTCATGCAAAGGCGGGTCCAGATAACGTATGGTTACCGGCAGGTTGCCCATAACCTCATATATCGCCTCAAAGTCACCCATCTGCATTGGGAGTAGTTTCGCAAGTGCTTTTATGCGCTGTTCATGTGTTTTAGAGAGGATCATCTCACGCATTGCCTTGATGCGGTCACTCTCAAAGAACATATGCTCGGTACGGCAAAGTCCGATGCCCTCCGCGCCAAATCCTATTGCATTCTTGGCATCGGCAGGTGTGTCGGCATTGGTGCGGATTTTAAGCTGACGGAAGCTGTCTGCCCAGGTCATAAGGCGCTCAAAGTCGCCGCTTATCTCCGCCTCACAAGTATCGATTTTTTCGGCGTAGATCTTACCTGTCGAGCCGTCCAGTGAGATATACTCACCGCGCTTGACGCTCACGCCGTTTGCCTCAAAATATCCTGCCGCCTCGTTGATGACAAGCTCGCCACAGCCGGCGACACAGCAGGTACCCATGCCACGTGCGACCACCGCCGCGTGACTGGTCATGCCACCTCGCGCAGTAAGAATACCCTGCGACACGTGCATACCCTCGATATCTTCCGGACTGGTCTCAAGGCGCACAAGTATGACCGGCGTGCCGTCGGCACTGACCTTGACCGCCTCCTCGGCGCTGAAAACCACTGCACCGCTCGCCGCACCGGGTGATGCCGGCAGACCGGTTGCGATGACCTTTGCTTTTTGAAGAGCATCGATATCAAACTGTGGGTGGAGAAGCGCGTCCAATAGCTTCGGATCGATCATCATGACCGCATCCTTTTCGGTGATGTGTTTTTCGTCCACAAGATCACACGCTATCTTAAGGGCAGCGGCGGCGGTACGCTTGCCGTTCCTTGTTTGGAGCATGTAGAGCTTGCCTTTTTCGATGGTAAACTCCATGTCCTGCATGTCGTGGTAGTGGTCCTCAAGTCGTGCCACTATGTCGGTGAACTGATTATATACATCGGGATTGATATCCTTAAGGTGATCGATGGTCTCGGGTGTGCGAATACCGGCGACAACGTCCTCGCCCTGCGCGTTCATTAAAAACTCGCCGTACAGCTTGCGCTCACCGGTCGCCGGATTACGGGAGAATGCAACGCCGGTGCCGCTGTCGTCACCCATGTTGCCGAAAACCATCGACTGCACGTTGACGGCGGTGCCCCAGTCGGAGGGGATGTCGTTCATACGACGGTAGAATATTGCGCGCTCGTTGTCCCAACTGCGAAAGACCGCTTCAATAGCCTTGAGCAGTTGCTCATGAGGCTTACTCGGGAACTCACCACCTAATTTTTCACTATAGTACGCCTTAAAACGTGCCACCATCTCTTTGAGGTCGTCGGCGGTGAACTCGGTATCGAGCTTAATGCCCTTTTCCTCTTTCATCTCGTCGATGATCTCCTCAAAGTTGCGCTTAGGCAGTTCCATTACAACATCGGAGAACATCTGGATGAAGCGACGATAACTGTCATAGGCAAAACGCTCGTTGCCGGTCAACTTCGCGACCGATTGCACGACGGTGTCGTTCATGCCGAGATTGAGGATAGTGTCCATCATGCCGGGCATGGACGCCCTCGCACCACTGCGCACCGAGACCAAAAGAGGAGCACTGTCGTCACCGAATTTCTTGCCGACAATCTCCTCCATCTTTTGCATATATTCTAAAATTTGCGCCTTTATATCCTCACCAATCACCTTTTGGTCGTTATAATAACGCGTGCAAGCCTCGGTTGTGACGGTAAATCCCTGCGGCACCGGCATACCAAGTCCGGTCATCTCAGAAAGGTTTGCACCTTTTCCTCCGAGCAGTTCTTTCATACTACCATTACCTTCGGTAAAAAGATAAACATACTTATTATTCAATTTCTACCCCCTTTTTTCTTCCTATTAATATATTACAAGTATATATTAACAAATTTTGAGAAAAAAATCTACTGTTTTGATAAAGATAATTTTATTTTTGTTTAAAGTATGGTCATTCAACCCCGAAAAACGACATAAATTGCCGAGCAGAAATTCCACCTATCAAGGCGGAGGACCCCGTAATACTAATGTATTGCGATTGACAGACAACAAATTGTCATAATGACAATTTTGATAGACAGGATTTCTGCCGGGAAGATGTGGTGGTTTTCGGGGTTGAAGGACTTTAACCTTTTATTACACAAAAAAGACTTTGTCTGAACACAGCAGTGACAAAGTCTTTTTTCACTAATTTAGCAAAAATTAATTTTACAGCTCGTCGTTGTCAACCCTATACACATGAATTTTTAGCTCGGTTTCGGATGTTCGTTCAAGAAAAAGGAGCTTGCTTGTCTCATCATTACCGGAAATTGATAACATCTGTGATACTCCGATTTCAACCGTCTTAAAATCTTCGCCCGGCATTGTGGTGAAAAGAGCATCTTCGCTCCAATA
>CAYJMO010000122.1:0-3497 GCA_964371365.1 uncultured Oscillospiraceae bacterium | reverse complement strand
CGGATTTTATGTCGGTGAGCACTTTATCTTCAGCCCCTCCGAGGGTGTGTACAAAAGTGTACACCTCAAAACCGGTGAAACACGGGATTATAACATCCCAATTGACGGCATAGGTTATATTTTCCCCATGACGAACGAGTTGATCGATGGGTATTTCAGCCTAATGTCGGTGGACGGTGACGGCAACAGTGAGTACTATCACATCAACATTGAGAGCGGTGAGGTGGTACACGCCACCCTCTCATTCCTCTCCGGCTCCGAGCTGACCGGACAGGGACAGCAGGCACTGCCGATAATCTTTGACCTCGGTGACGAGTTGGTGGTCGGCATAGGTGAACAGGAGTTTTTCTATGAGTTCGAATCTCAAAACGGCATAGCGATGGAGGGGCAATCGTTGACGCAGTACGCGATAATCACCGAGACGGACTACCTCTTTAACACTCCGAACTATCAACCGTTTGACAATTCGAGCATAGTTACCGCCATACAATCCATGCAATAAAGGAGGATTTAAGATGCAAAGGTTATGTATTATACTGTTTGTAATATCTTTGTTTGCGACAACACTTTTAAGCTCGACCGTGAGCGCCGAAGTTACCTCGTCCGGCATCACACCGATTCGCAGTATCGGTCGCCTTGCAGCTACCAACGACGGTGTCTATCGAATGGTCAACATGCCGCAGGGACAGCTACTATCCTATATCGACTATGAGAGCGGTGTTCAGAGTATCATCCCTCTCGACGATCAAAACGCGAGCACTCAGGACGACCAAGTCGGCTATTTGAACGGTATTCTTGACGAGGAAAACGGCCAGTCCTATGTCGAAAACCTAATCATATCGCCAAGCGGCGAATACCTGTTTGTCACCATGCGCAGTTGGAATGAGCGAACGAGCATTGTACGCATCGACCTGAAAAGTGGCGAAATGTCACTGTTTTACACCGCCGAACAGGGCATGTTTTCACAGATCATCGGCATCGATGACAGCTATGTCTACTTCTATGCCGATTCAACCCGGGACAACTCGCTCACACTTTTAAAAATGGACTATGACGGCAATGTCGAGACGATAAAGGACTATTCCGAAAAATTAGGCTTCGTGAACTATGCCTACGGCGACGAGATATTTATCTTTAATTATCTGCCGGCACAGCAGCAAGTCGACCGCAAATTAGAGATATCCGCGGTGAATGTGAGCACCGGCGAGGAGCGCACGGTGACCGAAACAGACTTAGCGATACCTTTTTATCAGGGCATAGAGTTTGCCGGCGGGAGTTTTTATATGATGTATAACGAGGAGGGCGCGGCGCAACACCTCGCAAGGGTAAGCCTTTCGGACGGCGAAATGACGACGGTTAAAACGTTTGATCAAACCGATATGAGGGTGGATTGGGTCACAGTTATAGATGAGGACACTCTCTTTTTCACCTACTACGATGGCGGTGGTTATGAGGTCGGCAGTGTGAACGACCCACAATACTATCTATATGATGTAGCCACCGGCGAGGCAATCGACTATGATTTAAACTTTGAGTATAAAACGATGTTTGGGGTATCCAACTTCGATGCTGCTGTGACCATCATTTGCAGTACACCGAATGGTTATTTAGTGCAAAATGATGTAGAACAGGTCAGCATGAGAATCGCTGTGGATGAGAAGACCGACACCCTATATAAATACAGCTTTGAAAAACTCGCCTTTCTGTCGGACGATGATGCAAGAACAAGCAACGCAAACTATGAGTCGGTCGACCAGTCGCAGATTTTGGCGCAGTTTAATCGGGTGTAACGGCATGGCTTACTGTGCGCATCGGCGACGAGCATATCCGCTGATTGTGGGTATAATGCTCTAAATGATGTGGGGGGCACGTGTTTGAAAGCCTTCAAACTCACCGCAAGGGATAAGAGCCCCCCACACCACCTGAAAAACTTACGGCCCTCTCGGGCTCTTATCCCTTGCGGTGACTGCGAACTTGTTCGCAGACGCGCCCCCCTTATCTGCAGTCAGGCACCCCCTACAACCATACGCACCGATTATCACAACAATTAAAAGGGAAAAAAAGATGAAATATATACTATATATTATTGCACTGTCGTTGTCGCTAACCCTGCTCACCGCATGTAGCGAGCGTGTCGAGACACCCAACACAGACGACACTCCGACCGACACCGAGGGTGCCGACACCGTCCTAAGCAACAGCGATGACAGCGACAACGTCATGTACGATGATGATATAAAGTTGATGCACACATACGGCGAATATACAAATGGTTATATGCAAGACGGATTTTACAACAAGTTGTATTTTGGAGAGTATACCTATCTAATCTACGGCGACTATGCCACCATGAGGCAGGTGTTCCTCTGCTCCGCGCCCAACTGCACGCACGATGACGAGAGTTGCACCGCACGATTTCACAACATGACCGACCAGATAGGACGCGTCACACCGGACTATAATGAGGAACGGTTGCTGATGGAGTTAGACACATCGGACGGTCAAAGTGTCGAAAACTACCTCTACACCGCCGAGCTGTCCGGCTCCGCTCGGGAGGTGCTTGTTGAGTTCGAGGAAGAGTACGGTTTCGCCGAGCTGATCGGCGTGGGTGAAAGACATGCATATATAGATTATGGCATGATGGGGTTAATCGCTGTCGACCTCGGGAGTGGTGAGCAGACGACTTTATTTAATCAAGAGAATCCAAACCCGATGACCGTTGCCGACTACTACCCCGACGGGCAGTACGTCTATATAGTATATTACAAATCGGACGAGGAGTTTGACCCGACCAACATGGTGACTCCGAGCGAGCGAGAGCTTATCGTCGACCGCTTTGACGCGGTGAGCGGTGAGACGACAAACCTCTATACCGAGATGCTCGGCGAGGACGATGTCTTAGACCCTGTTTATTATGGCGGTGACCTCTACAGCGAAAATCACTTAGACGGTACGGTGCAACGAGTGGATTTAGAGACCGGCGAAAAATCAACTCTCGGTACAATTGATCCAAACGGCAAAAGTATGCGCGATATAACCCCGATAATAGACGGCTATCTGAGCACCACGCTCATTAATGAGGAAGAGACGGCGCGTTACGCACGGCATATGAACATCGAAACGGGCGAAATGACCGATGTGTTTTTGAGCTACAGTTCCACCGCGATGGGCTCCGCCTTTGATATTGAGGTTCGTGTGGTGAAAGATCTCGGCGAAAAACTGTTGGTCAGGATGGGGGAAACACCGATGCAGTTCAGCTCCCCCGTCGGTCTCATCAACCACCCTGTGAGCACCTACGCACTGATATCGGAGCAGGACTATTTTGCAGGTGTGGCAAACTATGAGATATTTGACAACTCGGCAGTTGTCGAGGCGGTGGAGTTGATGCAGTAAGATTCCCCTGCACATATCGTTCGAGGCGGACAACCTCATTAATCCCCTAAAAAACAACGAGGGCAAAAAAATGATCTACAACGATGTCAACACCTTAGAGGTTA
>CAYJMO010000121.1:0-3584 GCA_964371365.1 uncultured Oscillospiraceae bacterium | reverse complement strand
CCAGGGTGCAATGATTTACGGTTATTTTTTATACCTAAAACAATCCACCGCGTGGTCGTTCATAATCCCTACCGCCTCTAAATAGGAAAAGCAGGTCACCGTCCCCATGAATTTAAACCCACGTTTTTTCAAATCCTTTGCCACCTTGTCGGACAGCTCGTTGCGCGTGGTTGTGCCGTCGAAAGGGTTGTATACCACCTTGTTGTCGGTAAAGTGCCAGAGATAGTTTGAAAAACTTCCCCATTCACGCACCACCGCGAGGTATGCCTTTGCATTTTGTATAGCCGCGAGAATTTTCGCCCTGTTGCGCACTATGTCCTTGTTGTCTAATAGTTCTGCAATCTTTTCATCGTCGTATCTTGACATTTTCTCGGCGTCAAAGTTGTCAAATGCACGTCGAAATGCGTCACGTTTTTTGAGTATCAACAGCCAGGACAGCCCACAGTGAAAACTCTCCAGCACAAACATCTCAAAGAGGTGTGCATCGTCATACGATGCGACACCCCATTCATTATCGTGATATTCTATATAAAGCGGCGAACTTTCAAGGTTCGGCCAAGCACATCTTTTCATCCTTGCCTCTTAGTGCTTTTGCCTTGCGATTTCCAACACTTTATAGGTGAGTTTGGCACCGCTTGGTACGGTGACCTCCACCTCGTCGCCTACCTTTTTGTTCATAAGGGCAATTCCGCCCGGTGACTCGTCAGAAATTCGTCCCTTTGTGGGGTCTGCTTCCCGCGCGCCGACAATGTCCTACTCGTCCACATCACCGTCGCTGTCGGATATCTTCACATGACAGCCCAGAGCAACCGTGTCGAACGACAGATCGGACTCATCTATCTCGCTCGCATTTTTAAGCATGGTTTCCAGCTGGAGTATACGCGATTCAATAAAGCCCTGTTCATTCTTCGCCTCATCGTATTCGCTGTTCTCCGACAGATCGCCAAAAGAGCGCGCGACCTTTATCTTCTCTGCTACCTCTTTACGTTTAACGGTACGTAGCTCCTCTAATTCCTTTTCTAACGCAATCAATCCCTCGTGTGATAGCACAAATTTCTTGCTCAATACCGACACCTCACTAACATTTGATTGTGGAGCAACACCGTAGGTTTTTGTGTTGTTCCTTATATAATACAATATAGAATTATACTATATGATATGTGTTTTGTCAAGATATTTTTCTCATTTCGACCTTTTTTTGTAAATACAGCCATAATTATACTTGCATTCGACGTACAAATTCAATTTTTGCACCCTGAATTACTATATTCACGCCAAAACTGTTTCCACCACCTTGACCTCGTCGCCCGATAGCACTATCCTATATCTGCCGACCTGCCTTATCTGTTCGCATATCGGATCTAACAGCCGAGTTTTTATCACCGAGTCAAGTGTCTTTGCGCCCTGTCTATGGGAGACAAGCCAATCGGCAAAGGTTGAGATAAGCTCGGGCGATACCTCGCAGACCATACCCTTTTTGCTAAGTCCCGACAGTCGATGCTCTATCGCGCCGGTGACAATGCGTGACATTACGTCTATGTCCTGTCGCTCCAACATAAACACCTCGTCCACAGCGCCGACAAAGCTGTCCGACAAGGTTTTTGGTGTCATTGCACTCCCTTTATTCTGCACAAAACCGAGGCTGTTTGAACGCCCCGAGTTGTTGA
This sequence comes from uncultured Oscillospiraceae bacterium, assembly GCA_964371365.1. Lineage (GTDB taxonomy): Bacteria > Bacillota > Clostridia > Oscillospirales > Ruminococcaceae > CAYJBH01. The sequence goes on along the minus strand of CAYJMO010000121.1, from coordinate 1,917 downwards.
CCGTCATCATAATCACACAGTTTTGAAAGTCAATGATTGCGCCGTTGTTGTCCTGTGTTTTGCCCTGCTTTAATATAGAAAGTATCAGCGCTTGAACCTCGCTTGTCGCCTTATCTATATCTTCAAGCAATAAAAGCGACGCCGGGTTTTGCCGTACAAACTCGGTCAACACTCCGGATTTTTCATGCCCGATATACCCTGCCGGTGCGCCTATAAGAGAGGAGGTGTGTGTATAATGAGACAGCTCAAGCGACAGATATCTGGACGGGGAGAACATCACCTCGCGCAGTGTCTCGGCGAGTGCGGTTTTCCCTACTCCGTCCCCACCCACCAGTATAAAGGATGCCGCCGGTCGTGCCTCGTTACAAAAGCCCATGCTGTATCGTCGCAATACTCGGCATAGGCACTTGACCGTCTTTTCATGGCCGAAAAACCGCGCACCTATCCTGTTTTCCAACGTACCTTCACCCGATTCACCCTCTGCGGAGCTACCCTCACCCATGCTCACGACCTGTGCAAAACCGGTTTTTTTGTCGATCACATTGACGATATCCTCGCGGTCCACCACCCCTTTTTGGGAAAAAATCTTGTCAAACGATGCCGCCTCGTCGATAAGGTCCAACGCTTTATCCGGCAGTCGTCTTGAAGGGATATAGAGGGTTGAGAGCTCCACCGCGGCGCTGATTGCCTCGTTGGTAAACTCCACCCCGTGAAATTTAGCATAATTTTCGGCGGCAGAGCCGACTATGCTTATCGCCTGCTCCGTGCTCGGTTCCTCCACTTTTATGGGTGCAAAACGTCGCTCAAATGCGGCGTCTCGCTCGATATATCGGCGATACTCCTCCTCTGTGGTCGCACCGACAATCTGCAACGTCCCTCTTGCAAGTGCCGGCTTTAGTATGTTTGAGGCATCCACCGCGCCCTCTGCACCGCCGGCGGATAAAAGGCTGTGAAGTTCATCTATGAAAAGGATGACATTGCCTGCCTTGGTCACCTCGTTGATTATTCCACCGAGCCGCTCCTCAAAGTCACCGCGATACTTTGTGCCGGCAACGAGGTCGGCGGCGGTCAACGAGATAAGCCGCTTTGTGCGCAGTTGTTCCGGCGCTTTGCCCATCGCTATTCTGGTTGCAAGCTCCTCAGCCACCGCCGTTTTGCCCACGCCGGCAGGGCCTACAAGACAGGCGTTATTTTTACTCCGACGACAGAGTATGCACATCAGGCGGTCGAGCTCCTCCTCACGTCCTACGCAGGGATCGAATCCTTTGAGCAGTGACGATTTCACCATGTCGGTGCCGTATCGATTCAGCAGGGTGTTCGCCTGCTCTGATACGCCGGATAGACGACCGAGTATCAACTCCTTATACATCTCGTCCGCACTCACCTTGCATTCCGCAAGGATCTTTACCGCCGTGCTGTCCTTCATGTTCAATAGTGTAGCGGTTATATCAAACGGTGTCGCCTCGAGCCTGCTGTGCTCGTTCGCAAAGGCTATCGAGAGACCGAGTGTACGCTGGGCACACTCACTCAGGGCATCGGGTGTAAGCCTTGTCTTGCGTCCGGTAGGTCGTTTAATTCGGGTTATCTGTTCCGTAATGCCGACCGCACTCAGTCCCCTCACCGCGAGCAACGCCGCACCGCGACTTTGAGGTGTCATCGCAATGGCGAGCAGGATATGCTCGGTACCGATGCTGTTGTGCCCCATCTCGCCACACTGTTTTATCGCGATGGAGAGAAGTTGGCAGGACTCCTTAGTAAAACCTTTAAATACAAACATAAACTCAACTCCGTGTTATTCCACAGAGAGTTTTGACATTATTTAGAAGAGTTATTCCGAAAGATTATCCTATATATTATTACTGCGACTGTGAAGAAATACTCAAGTATGGTCGAAGAGGCGCCCCTGCTAAGGGCGTA
>CAYJMO010000120.1:0-3833 GCA_964371365.1 uncultured Oscillospiraceae bacterium | reverse complement strand
CCTGCGGGCGCGCGTGTGATTGTGCGCGTCACCTATCATTGACATCTCTACACAACAAATTTCAGATATTTTAAAAAAGTTCTTTACAAAATAGTTAATTTGTGCTATAATTTTATTGTTTTAGACGATATGTCAAGAAACGGCTTTTATTCCTTAGTATTACGGCCCGTTGGTCAAGAGGTTAAGACACCGCCCTTTCACGGCGGAATCACGAGTTCGATTCTCGTACGGGTCACCATTTTGCATAGTTTTATTTTTAGCATTACAACACATAACATATAAAACACTTAAAAACCTCGATTTGTCGAGGCGTTTTTTGTCTGATGAGGTTTTTAAATCGAAAGGAAACGGTTTGCCGTCATGAAAAAAATAGCGTTGTTTATCTCCTGTGCCCTTTTACTTGTCTCCTGCAGTACCGGCACAACGCCGCCGATTCAGCCGGAGCCTATTGTTGAGGGGACTGCGCCCGAGCCTACCCTGTTGACCATCGGCGTAGATGCTCTCCCGAGCTCCTACGATCCCATAGCAAGTGGCATGAGCGATATATCACCGCTCTTTATTGCATGTTATGAGGGGCTTTTCACCTACGACACTACCGACGGTTCTTTAACTGAGGGGCTTTGTTCCGACTATACGCTTAGCGAGGACGGGCTGATTTACACCTTTAATCTGCGTGAAAACGCAAAGTATTCCAACGGCCTTTCCATTAAAGCGGATGACTTTGTTAAAACCATATTTCGTATATTAGACGGTGAGGGTAACACGCAACTGCAACAAAAACTTGCCGGCATGATAGTCGGCGCAGATGAATACATTCTTCCACCGGGTGAACGCACAGATGATTTCGAAATTGAGAGCGTCGGTGTTTATTCAAACGGGAATCATGAAATTGAGATAGTTTTACAACAACCCTCCGCCGAGCTTATACAGCTGTTAGCACTTCCGGCACTCTCTCCCACCTACAACTCCTCCGGTCATTCTGAACCGATCGCCGACCCGACCGCCGAGGAAACGCCGGACCCACTATTTATCTCAAGCGGAGCCTACTATTTGATAATTGACGACGACAGTGGCATAACGGCAATCAAAAACAACCATTACTACGACATGTTGGAGGTGCCGACCGACCTCTTGCGTTTTTCCGAGGTGAACGGCGATGCCGCTTTTACCTTTACGCAGGGTCGTTTGGATATCATCCATAACCCGGAATTGGATCTTGTTGTCGAGCTGTCGGAGCATGTATACAAGACATCATCGTTTGATGTCTCATACATCGCCTTTAACCTTGACGAGCACCCTACCAACGATATTGAGGTTAGAAACGCCTTAGCACTTGCACTTGATCGGGAGGGGTTGATAGACTACCTTAACCTCGATGCCGTTCCGGCGAGTGGACTTATACCACCCGGCGTTATCTTTAACGGCGACGATGTCTCTAACATTATTGAACGCAACAGCATGGACACGACAAGCGATGAGGAGGTCGTGGAGGAGGCACTTGTTACTGCCGGATACCGAGACGGTGTCGGACTTAATCTGACCATGATTGTACCTGCTACCGACCCGGATGTTGAGATTTACCGCCGTGTCGCCGATATACTTGAGCAAAACACCGGCGCTCGCATCGACTTTTTTGTACTCTCGGACGAAGAATATCTCGAGGAGATTGAGGACGGGGACTATAACATTGTAGCAGGAAAGCAGTCCTCGAACACCTTAAACCCCAACGGAATTCTCTCCCTTGCAAGCTCCGGTTCACCGCACAATATTGCATGGTACTACGATACCGATTTTGACAACCTTTTGCAGGAAGCAAATATGAAACCAAACTTTTTGCAGACTAAAGAGGGTTATCAGGATGCGGAGCGACACCTGATTGCAAATCTCTCATTTGTACCACTTTACCACACCACAAAATCGTTAATCGTCGCAGATGGTGTTGAGGGTTATCTCTATAATCCCGTCGGCAACCTCTACGTCAAGAACGTCGACGTTGCACACGAACCAAACACCGATGATGTTGAGGGTTAATTCCGGGATTCCCATGGTTTAATGTACGGCAACGCCTTAGTTTTTTGTCTGTTATGTTAATTTTCTGATAATATTTTAGCAAGTTGTAACATAAATATTAATTGAGAATTAATTTTCTTGCATTTTACACACTTATTGTGATATAATATCCTTAAAGAATGTGGAAAGGGACAACTTTGTATGATAGATATTCATGAGCTGAGCGACGCAGTGGCAAAACAGCTTGCGCCGATATATAGTGTGCCTTTAAAACAGTTAAAAAAGCAGATGAAAAAACCGGAGGACAATATAATGCGTAAATCAATCACAATAGCACTGATACTTGCCGCCGTTGCCGGCGCACTTGTAACCATCTACTTCTATCTCGCACGTAGAGAACGTGAACTTAACGAGTACGAAGAAATACTTTTTAGCGACGACCTCGGCGATCTTCCGGCCAATGATTTTGCGGATACTGCCGACCAAGAATAGTGAATAAAAGCACTATAGTTGCTATCTCGACGGCGGTAGGTAATTCCGCCATCGGGATTGTACGACTTTCCGGTGACAGCTCACACGCAATTGTTGCCGAGATGTTTAAACCGAAAAACCCTGCCACACCAAAAGGTTATGAGGCAAGGTTTGGTGTACTTTACGATAAAATGGGGCCTATCGACGAGGTAGTTGCCCTGTATTTTTATGCTCCAAATTCCTACACAGGCGAGAATATAGTGGAATTATCCTGTCATGGCAACCCATCGCTCCTTCGACGTGTGATGGATGCGGCGGTTTCGCTTGGCGCTGTACCGGCGACGGCAGGGGAGTTTTCACGTCGCGCATTGGAAAACGGTAAGCTCTCCCTTGCAAAGGCGGAGGCGGTCGGCGCGTTGATTTCCGGCGAAGGTCGTAGGGTGACTGCGGCGGCGTCCGACGCACTGTGTGGAGTGCTCGGAAGACAGCTGACAATTTTAGGCGAGGAAATATGCCGAATAACTGCCACCGTCATAGCGGCGTGCGACTATCCGGAGGATACCGACCTTGACATTGAGCAGATCATCGCGGACATATTGCCACTGCGCTCTGAGCTGTTACGCCTTGCGGAAAGATCTGAGTTAGTAATATCGCTGGATGCCGGGATAGAGACGGTCATCGTTGGTCGACCGAATGTCGGGAAAAGCACCGTCTTAAACCTTCTCTGTGGCTTTGACCGCGCGATTGTAAGCCCGATTGCCGGAACTACACGCGACATCGTGGAGCAGAGGGTGGAACTCTTTGACTACCGCCTGATAATTAAGGACACCGCCGGTATACATAACACGGACGATGACATCGAACGGGAGGGTATTCGTCGCTCAAAGGTCGGTATTGAAACGGCACAGTTAGTCATAGCCGTGTTTGAGAAAGGTCAACCGGTCGACGAGGAGCTTTTGCAGCTAATAAAGGGTAAGAGAGCGGTGATAATTTTCAACAAATCGGATATCTCACCGGATAGCGAAACAATTTTGCTCCCTCACCCGAGCGTGGAGATAAGTGCTATCAATCCGGAACATCGAGAGCGACTGATTGATGCAATAATGTGCGCCCTGCCGGATATCGAGCAGGATGCCACACTTTTGCCCACCACTCGGCAGGCAGTATCGGCACGCGCCGCGGCAGACAGTCTGAACCTCGCACTCGACAGTCTAAAACAGGGGGTCATAGATGTTTGCTCGATCAACCTGGAGGAGGCATACCGAGCGGTCTGCAATATCCTGTTGTTGAACGCCGAGGATGAGATGATAGATGCGGTTTTCAAGAATTTTTGTATCGGGAAATAGTATGGT
>CAYJMO010000119.1:0-3874 GCA_964371365.1 uncultured Oscillospiraceae bacterium | reverse complement strand
GTATTCCGATTGACGACAACGCAGATAGACGGAATTTCTGCCGGAAAGATGTGTTGGTTTTCGGGGTTGAAGGGCTATATAGTCGTATTGCTCCACCAACAAAAAGGGGATGGTATTGGTAGAGCAAAAAAAACAAAAACACCGGTTGTAGCATATATTGTAGTAATGCAAATTATTACAAGAAAGGTTTGGTCACAACTATGAACAAGGCAAGATTTCTTATGGAATATTTAAGGGTTACACAGGGGTATGGTTTTAATCCTGACGGGACGGTGATAAAGACATACAGTCATACCGGCTCGTGGGCGCTCGACCTCGGAGGGAAGGACACCGGCAAGGATAAGTGTTACTGCCCGTTCGAGGCCAAGGTCGTGAGAACGAGGCGCAACGCCAACGGTGAGATGTACATCGAGAGCACTCAACCCGTGCTTTGGGCGGACGGAACTCAGGATTATGCAAAAATACTGCTTATCCATGGAGAGGACTTTTATTTTAACGAGGGGGACATCATTCCTTTTGGAGCATTTTTCTATGAAGAGGGCGGCATGAGCGGTGGCGTGCCGGGCAAGTTCGCCGACCATCTCCACATCGAATGCGGACGCGGACGTTGGAATAACGCGGTGCAGTTCCAGAACAGCTACGGTGTCTATATTATTGAGGATCAGGTGCCGGTCAACGATATGTTATGGTTGGGTCCCGATGTCACCATTCTGGATGACGGCGGATACACCTGGATGCGCGACGAGCCGCAAAACGACATAACCGTCATAAAAAAAAAGGGACTGATTAACTTTGGCAACTGGAATCTACGAACCGTGCCGGACATCAACGCAACCCCGGTGGGTGTCATCAACCGTGAGGTGATTTTGGTGGAGCAGACTGCCGATTGTGAGTTCTACCGCACCGAGGATGGCAAGTGGATAAACTATCAGGCATTCACCAGTATAGAATAGTTTAGAGGCTGTTGGAAAAGGCTACTTCATTAAATTTTAAATCCATTTCCAGCAGTCTCTTAGACGAAAGAAAGGACGGCAAACATGAACGAATCAAAAACAGCTATCTTAGCATTTTGCGCATTCGCCGCCACCTTCTGGCAATGGTTTTGCCCTTACACTCCGTTATTCATTATCCTGCTCGCAACAAACGTAATGGACTATGGCAGTGGAATTCTTCTTGCAATAGACAGCGGCGAGTTGTCCAGCAAGGTCGGAATAAAGGGCGCGATCAAAAAGATTGGCTATTGGGTTTTAGTTGCGACTACGGTAGGAATAGAGTATCTTATGTTGAATTTTGCCCCGATAACCGGTGTGCCGCATAGCCTATTTCAGATGCTCACGGTGACGGTTATCATCTGGCTGTGTGTAAACGAGGCTATATCCATCCTTGAAAATCTCGGCGGTCTCGGCGTGCCACTGCCGACTATCTTGAAAAATGCTATTTATAAATTAAAGCAAAGTATGGACAGCAAGTCCGATGAGGACACGGAATAGTTTGTTGTATTCATCTATTTACATCAAATCAAAAGGGATTGTCGCAAAACATGGATTTTGCGACAACCCCTTTTTGCATTTTCTTTTACCACACTTCGTTATCATTACTCAATTGTTCATCTCACCTATACATTGTTTGACAAAAAAGAGCGTTACGATTATAATTAAAATATCTTATAAATCTATTTAAGAAAGGTAATAATGAGGATAACAAACGCTTATGTATATGACAACGGGTGTTTTGTCAAAAGGGATTTATGCATCTCGGGCGATATATTTGCGCCAAATGAGGACGGCGACACGATAGATATGTCGGGCAGATATATTATACCGGGACTTATCGACTGTCATCTGCACCTTTTTTCCGACCCTTTCACCTGGGACAGAGTGGGTATGCTGAATCGACCCAAGGAGCAGATGATATCGGCGGCATATGAAAAATTAGATGTCATGGCAAAAAACGGTGTCACCTTCTTCCGTGATTGTGGAGGGTATAAAGAATATGAATTTGAGCTAAAACCCAATGAAAGACAGCCGGAGTTCTCCCTCGCCGGTTCGGCACTTTGCATAACCGGTGGGCATTGTTATTGGTCCAACTGTGAGTGTGACGGCGCGGACGGTTTTGTCAAGGGCGCGCGTTTGCAGATACGCAGTGGCGCGGACTTTGTCAAGGTGATGCTCACCGGTGGCTTTGCGAGAAAGAGTATGGGGGTCAACCACCATGCGGTCGGGTGTCCGGTGCAGGTATCACGAAGCGAGATGATGGCTGTCACCGAGGAATGTCATCGCCGTGGATACAAAATTTCCGCCCACTGCGTCGGCATCGAGGGTATAAGGCTCGCCGTTGAGGTCGGCATAGACTCGATAGAACACGGGCAGTTTTTCGATGCAAATGACCCCGAAATACCGTCTTTGCTCGCCGAAATGAAGCGCAAGGACATGGCCGTCGTGCCCACCATGGCGGCATACTATAAAAATTACGATAAAGAGACGGTGCGAGATGAGTATCGGTATGTGGACGAGTCGCTCAAACGCTACCTCGAGGCAGGTGTAAAGGTGGCGATGGGAACAGATGCAGGTTGCCCACAGGTCGGCTACAACATGGCAGGTGATGAGATCATTCATATGGTGGAAGCAGGCATGTCCCCATCCGATGCTATAGACAGCTCGACGAAAAACAGCGCCGAGCTACTCGGTATCGACAGCGCTTACGGCAGTATAAGGGACGGATATTTCGCCGACTTTATAATCCTGACCGACAACCCACTAAACGACATAGGCAACATTAAGAAAATCGAGAGTGTCTATAAAAAAGGCAACTTAGTTAGCCGCAAGGGGGAGAGATGAGCGAGATTAAAAACTTAGCAATCACCGCCAAGGCCGATGCCGCCGTGCTTGCCGGCTCACATAAACTGCGCTGTGATGTGATAAATTCTATAGCAAATCTTTTGATAGAACGGCAGGATTATATCCTCTTCGAGAATGAAAAGGACATCACCGCCGCGATAAAAGCAGAGCGAGCTGACGCGATGGTGGATCGTCTGAGACTGACATCGGAAAGAATAATGTCGCTGTCACAATCGTTAAAAAAAGTCGCCGCCCTCCCCGACCCACTCGGAAGAAGCACCGGACATATACACCCGAACGGCATGAGCATCAATAAAACAACTGTGCCTATCGGTGTCATTGCAGTGATATTCGAGAGCCGCCCCAACGTCACCGCCGACATTGCGGCACTCGCAATAAAGACCGGAAATGCCGCGATACTGCGTGGCGGAAGTGAGGCGATAAACAGCAACATCGCGATACACAGTGTAATAGAGCAAGCCCTCATCCGGCACGGTGTCGGCGCCGGTGCCGTCGCGGTTATAAAGGATACCTCCCGGGCAACCGCCGACGAGTTGATGACCTTGCGCGGATATATCGATCTTTTAATACCACGAGGAGGTGCGAAGCTGATACAACATGTGGTGAGCAACTCTAAAGTCCCTGTTATCGAGACCGGCGCAGGTATCTGCCATGTGTATATCGACGCGTCTGCCGATCTGTCGATGGCGGTCGAGATACTGAATAATGCAAAGACTCAACGCCCCTCGGTGTGTAACGCCGCCGAGACGGTGCTCTGCCACGCCGATATTGCGTCGGAGTTTTTACCCATTGCAAAAAAGAAGTTGGATGAGAACGGTGTGCTGTGGTACGGTTGTGAGAAAACGGCTGAAATTCTGTCGGGGATAGAGTTCGCGAGTGAGGAGAGCTTTGCCACCGAGTACAACGATCTGATGATAAACTGCAAGGTGGTGGCGAGCCTTGATGAGGCGGTGGAACATATTGCACGATACGGCACACTGCACAGTGAGGCGATAGTCACGCGTGACATGGATGCA
>CAYJMO010000118.1:0-4324 GCA_964371365.1 uncultured Oscillospiraceae bacterium | reverse complement strand
ATAGAGTAGCAATCCCCAGAATGACCACTTGGTTTTGCCGGCGACGCGCTCCACGTTGTCATAGCTTATCCATTTCGTGCGGTAGCCCACCCAACTAAAAATACCCTTTGAAAAGCGGTTGACCTCGCGAACCTCAAGGATAGAGTTCACCATATCACGACGCATAAGTCGGTAGTCCCTCGCGCCGTCCACAATCTCGGTATCACCAAATCGGTTGATGAGTGCATAGAATGAGCGCGCAAAAAAGCTGCGAATCCGTGGCTCGCCTACACGGGATCTGCGCCGGGTGGCGACGCAGTCATACTCCTCATTCTTCAATGTTTCATACATCTCAATGAGCAGATCAAACGGATCCTGCAGGTCAGCGTCCATCATGGCGACAAAATCCCCCTCGGCACGCTCCAAGCCGGCGAAAATGCCTGCCTCTTTACCAAAATTGCGGGAAAAGGAGATATAATCCACCTCCTCGTCGTGCCCTGATAGCTCGCGCAATTTGACGAGTGTGCTGTCCCTCGAGCCATCGTCCACCAGCAAAAGTTGAAAATCGAGCTCGAACCGCTCCTTCATAACACTGCGAATTCGACAAAACTCGTCGTAAAAGAGCGGCAACGACTCCTGCTCATTATAGCAGGGGACTATGATGGATATCTTGTCTTTTTTTGACATCATTGTTTGTTCCTTTGTATTTATATATTATAGTTCTTCAACTTTCATATCCTACGCATTCTCACCGTCATAACTATCGGAATATTCTCTTCATCAAAAGGCACTTCATAAAATCCATCCAGTACAAATCCTGTCTTGAAAGCTACCTTGAAAATATCCCCTATCGAGCGATGATAGTAATTCTGCAACATAGGCTGACCCTCAATAGCAACACCTTTATTGATACAGCTTTTAAAATAGTCCTCATTCTCATAAGTAAAACATGGGTGATGTGTTGCAAAAACAAATATTCCATCCTGCGCCAACATATCATAGACAGCCTTAAACAGCGGTGTTATCTCTGATATATCCATGATTGCCATGTTGCAGACGGCTTTAGTAAATGGCTTCTCCCCTTTCATATCCATCAGCATATCATAATCGGTAGCGTCACAAACACGAAAGTCCACCCTATCTAAAACATCTGCTCGGCGCTTGATAGCAAGTTCAATCATCTTGGGACTGTAGTCAAAGGCTATCACCCTTGCACCTTGTTTTGCCATTCTGTGCGAAAAATTACCATTTCCACATGCAATATCGAGCACAAGATCGTTTTCGTCGATCTGAAGCAGTTTTTCAACATTCGGTCTCACAATATCGCGATGAAAAAAATTGGATTCATGACCCATCTGTTCATCCCAAAACTCCGCGTTTTTCTGCCATGCAGTTAACCCATTGTCTTTAAAGTCCATCTACCTACTTAACCTCTCCCATCATCTCTCACACATAATACCTGTCGATAAAGACAACCGGGTTGCTGTTGTCTATCTCTTTTGTAAGCTGTTCTGTAACGGTCTGTTTTAACTCCTCGTTGGTCATCTCAAATGCGGACGGCACCTTGACATCAAAGATAATCTTCGTTTTAGAGGGACCGAATACCGCGCGAAAGTCGTGCAGGCTAAGCGTTGGGGAAATGTCCTGCACCACCTTTGTGGCCACTGTTTTGAGTTCTTCAACCCGATCGTCGTTGACTACCGGATCAAGATGTATGACAAGGGTGACATCATAAAGACGTTTAACCTCCTGCTCTATGCCGTCTATCACCTCATGGCTTGCGAGCAGGTCGCCATCCGCCGACATCTCGACATGCACCGAGGCGAAAAACCTTCCCACTCCGTAGTTGTGTACAATTAAGTCGTGTATGTCAATAACACCGTCGGTATTAAGTATTGTCCTTGAAATATCCTCAATCAGCTTTTTTTCCGGCGGAGCACCGAGGAGCGGTGTCACCGTCTCGTTTATAAGCATCGCACCGGAGTATAGGATAAAGAGTGAAACCAGCGCACCGGCAATACCCTCCAGTGAAAATCCCACCATGTCGGACAGGGGCAGGCTGATTAGCACCATCGTGCTGACAATAACGTCGTTTCGGCTGTCTATGGAGGTGGCACATAACATTTTCGAGCCGATTATCCGCCCTGCTTTTAGGAAAAATCGACACTGCCACAGCTTGACCACGATGGAAAATATCAATATCACCACCGTGAGCGCGCCGTATTCCGACGGTTTTGGGTTGAGTATTCCGCTGATCGACTGCATCAAAAGTTGCAACCCCAAAAATAACACAATAAACGATACACCGAGCGCGGCGACATATTCCATGCGAGCGTGCCCAAACGGATGCTCCTTGTCCGCAGGTTTAGAGGATATTTTAAATCCGATGACCGCAATGACCGACGAGGCGGCGTCGGTAAGATTGTTTATACCGTCCGCTAATATTGCAATATTGTTTAGAAATAGACCGAGCGTCAGCTTCATGACCGAGATTGTGGCATTGGAGATGATGCCCAAAACTCCGGCAACGGTTCCGTACCGTTCCCGACTGGTGGGCGCTTTGCCGCCTCCGGAAAGCTGTTTTAAAAGAAATTCGGGCATTAAATATTACCTATTTATGCATTATTGCCCTTGTGTGCTGCTACCGCAAACGACTATATCATATTATGCTCCTTGCAAGGTCGGTTATGCCGTAGACCCTGCGTCCCGTTGCATTTTCTACCGCCTCTGCATAGGGGGGCATGTTGGTACACTCGAAGAGTATCGAGCCTATCTCGGGGTACTTTTTGATCATTTCGTTTGCCACCCTCACCATGTCATCCTCGGCACGATGTATGTCGAGTGATGGTGAATTTCCGACAAATATGTCGTGAAAATGAGTGCCTTGCATTCCAAAAATAGCACTCGGCGGTGTTTTTATCCCAACTCCATCAAAATGTCTTGCTGAGAGTTTAGTCGAATCGGCGGTCATTATGCCGAGCGTCCTGCCAACCGGCAGCATGGCAGCGAGTGTCGGGACAAACAACAGCGCAGAGGTAAAGACCGGCACGCTAACCGAGGCGGCAATCTCACGCTGAAACATGGCAAGAAATCCACAACTCGTGGTTATCGCATCTACGCCGAGACTCTCCAACTCCTTTGCGGCATCCTTGAATGGAGTTAAAAGATCCTCATCCCCTCTTGTAACCACCGCCGCAGGGTCGGCATTTGTCACCGTTTTTTTTATTGTTTTGCAATCAAATGTATCGTCGTTGCCGATATCACCGACAATCCTCGGGAATTTTGTATCCAGCATTATAATGCCGAGCGTCTTCTCTCTCATGGCTCAAGCCTAAAGATACAAAAAGACAAGTCCAACCGCAAGGAAACATAGGCACATCGGCAGTGAATAGAACATCGTTTTTAAAGGATCCACCTTTTTGCCAAACTGAGCCGAGACTATTCCAACCACCACAAAGGTGGTGAGATCCGCAGGGGGGAGACCCTGTCCGGCGGCGGCAAGATTAGCGCCGGCAACCGCGACAAAAACTGGGTTAAGCCCGATTCCGACCAATGCAGGACCGAAAAAGGAGAATATGACATTTTGGGTGGTGGACTGCGAGCCGGTCAGCATTCCGATTATTAACATCGCCACAACACCGCCGAAGATAAGCACGTTGCTGTTGAGCCCTTGCGCAAAGGTCGAGACTTCCTCAATAGCGCCGGAGGTATAAAAAGAACCGAGCATAAATGCACAGCATATCTGGAGCACTACAGTTGTCTTAACCTTGGACATACCTTGAACGATAACATCCTTTGCGTTGTGCTTGACCGCAGGAAAGAAAAAGGATATCGCTATAGCGCAGATGATCGACAGCACAATTCCGTTGGTAAATCCGCCGAGCACCGTCACCCCCGACATCCAGCCGAGTAGCGATAATGTCTCGCCGCTCTCGTAGGTAAAAACGGTTATACTGTCAAGAATAGCAGGTCCGAGATCCACCGACACAAACGGTATATCCACCGTGCGCAGTAGGACTATGACGATGAGGAAGGTCATGGGTATGAGTGACTTCCAGTTTTTTCGCAGTATCTCCCCCGCCTTTTGACCGGTGAATTTTATCTCAACATCCTTATTCGTACCGGGAATATTGTTCTTTTTAACAAGAAAGATGGAACAGTAGATCGCAATGATTATAAAGACGATGCTGACCGTTATGTATCCGATATTAATGACAGAATCGGCATTTGCCCCTACCAGTGAGGAGGATAGTGCCAGAGCCTGCGTCATAGGGGGCATTATGGAGCCGATACATGCACCCATTACAATGATGGAACAGATGCGCTCATACGGCAGGTTCATGGA
>CAYJMO010000117.1:0-4409 GCA_964371365.1 uncultured Oscillospiraceae bacterium | reverse complement strand
AGCTGACCTTGGCGGCAAACTGCAACGATAAACTTGCGCCGGGGCGGTAGTAGTTGTCCTCGAGAATGGTGAGACGATGACCGGTGCTAATATCTATCGAGAAATAGTCGTCGGAGTAGTTGTCGGTCTCGATACAGTAGATGTGTCCCTCGCTGATGCCGACCACCGACAGTGCCGGCACGACTGCGCCCTCATTCTCATTATTGTTGTTGTAAAGCTCACGGATAAAGCGACCGGTCTCATCGTACAGCTCGAGGGTGTTATAGCCGGCACTCTCGGTATAGACCGTCTGCATCATAAGCAGTTCACCGGTGGAAAGCTGTGCGATCGGTGCGAGGCTTTTCTGCCCAAGGAAAGAAGGGCAACTCTCGTCATCGTGTGTGCAGTTCGGGGTGGAGCAGAGGTATATCTGTTGCATGGTCGCGTAGTCGGTATACATCAGATTGGAGTTACCGTGATGATACATAACATAATAGTAGCCGTCCTCGGTGCCGATGGTGCCGGATTTGTTGTTTGCCTCTATCGGAACGATATCCTCCGGTGTGCGCTGTGTTATCTCCGGTGTTTCGCTCTCGTTCAATGAACTCTCATCCGATGGGGTGACGTTCGGAATGAGTTCACGCAACCCACAACCTGAAAAGAATAGGATTATTAGTAGTAGAGTGATTATGGCTTTCATATTTATGACCATTCCTTTCTCGATGTTTTCCGGTTTCGCCACAAATGGGGACGGCGTCTTTCCTTAGTGATTAACCATAGTATACCAAAAAAAACGGTGACGAGCAATATCTCGTCACCGATAACGGTCTGAATGTAATGAAAGGTATTTTTTAAGTTGAAGGACTGTAAAATTTACAGATATTTTTCCCGTCTCTTTTTGCCTCATATAGTGCAGTGTCCGCCATGTGTGAGAGTTCATCGTAGCTATTTTGCCCTGCATCTATCATGACAACGCCGGCGCTGATGCTGACATTTTCGAGCGATACACCCTCAATCTTTATATTGTTAACATTTTCAAAGATACGCTCTATCACACGTTTTGAGACCTCGGGGGTGTTGACGGAGCTTAACAGAACCACAAACTCATCTCCGCCCAGTCGTCCTAAAATGTCGTCGGAGCGCAAACCGGCCCTAATGGCGAGCACCAATTCTTTGAGATATACATCACCGGTCTGGTGACCGTAGGTGTCGTTAATTCCTTTAAAGTTGTCAATATCAAGAATTGCGAGCGCGTGTACACCCTCGTTGCTATCATTTTCGTTAATAATCTCGGTAATCTTCTGTGCCGCCGCCGCACGAGAGTATGCGCCGGTTAGACTGTCGGTTTCTATGGTGGTTTGAAGTTTGCTGGTTAAACGATAGCTTGACTCCAACGAGCTAATGAGAGCCTTTTTTGTGTTGCGTGCAAAGGTAAGGTTGATAATGAAATAGCTGAGATACAGTGCAATAAGAAAGACAGAGAAGGTGATGGTGTCCTCGCTTATTCGATGTAGAATATCGAGGTTAACCTCGGACAGTACAATGCTGACAACGCACCAGTCGGTACCGGGGACACGCACCATGACGGCAGAGCGGTCCTGGTTGTTGATGATGTAGTTTAGGATAACGGTATCGCCTGCCTCCATATCGGTTTTTATACTATCTGTGGTATGCCCGTTATAGATGTCGAGGGAGCCGATAAAGCTGTACATGTCACCGTCCTGGAACAGGTTGTCATCACTGCCGCTAAGATATATGGGTGTCCCGTCTACATGGCAAAGATGATAAAACGCCTCTCCTCCGAAACTTTTTAGATCCAGTACCTCGGAAAAACTGTCAAGATAAAAAACACCGTACAGCTCGGCTATTAGCTCGCCGTCAGTGTATACGGGAGCACCGAAGAGGAGATACTCGCTATCGTCCGGTTCGTCAACAGTACCGATAGGGGGGAAGATGGTTGTTTCTCCCTCGGCGGTGATGCCGAAAATCCCCGACATATCGATATCTAAGGTTTCATTTAAACTGTTGACAGGCTGCTCACCCTCAAATGAGATATAAACGTCGTCAAACTGAGTGCTGTCCCTTGCGATGTCTAAAAAACGAAGAATATTGTTTTCATCGTTCGACAGATAGGTGGAGTAGGCGGCAAATGCAGATATGCTCATAGTGGAATCTTCAACCAAGAGAGCAATTTTGTCAGATAGACCCGTCGCAATCTCGGAAAGGAAGGTGTCGCTCATGGTCTTAACATCACGTTGATTGTTGTTGGCAAAATACAGGAACGAAATAACGGTCAAGATACCGACAACTATCGCACCCCAGTAAAGGAATGCGTTGCTTTTTTTATTTAAATTGTCAGCGGATATACCGTTTTCATTTGATGACATTATAAAACCTATATTTTTGTTACTATAATATAATATCATTATTGACAATAAATATCAATAGTAAAAATGAAAATTATTACACAAAAACGAACATTTTTTAAACAAAAGAGAGACGGCTATCGTCTCTCTTGGTAACAATCTACAAAAAAACGGGTAATTAAATCGAAAAATTGCGACTTACGGCATTGAGTTTACAGTCCTGATAACATACACCACACTCAAGGCAGCTGTTGTAGTCTATCACAGCTTTGTGATCCGTTATAGATATGACGCCGGTCAGACAATTATCGGCGCACTCACCGCAACCGGTACAATTTGGTAGGATGGAGTATGCCCATTCACGATGCTTTGAACCACCGAAACTAAAACGATAGCGCATGACATTATCGTCGACGCAAAGGTCCAGCAGTTCGCCATCTCCCTTTGTCAGTCTAGTGTGTTAGAATGAGAAAACCAGAGAGAGAGACTTTCGGGAGACCCTGTTCTATAATGTTGAAACCGCCGTCGATACGGTGTCACTGTTGTTTCATGGTCGTTGTTTTTCTCGTGGAGACTTGCCCTGCCAACACTCTACCCCAGCAAACTCGGAACGAGAAAAACGACACCCACCGACAAAGCCGTCACCACCACCGCAACCTCCTAGTTGGTCTACAACCGCATACTTTAAGATATGCCGAGCGCGCCTCTCGCGGTCGGTATATTGCAAACCTAATCACAGTATCGCACGAACTTGCCACCCAGAACCGACACCAATCAAAGTACAATAAACGATAGTTTATACCAAAAAACCGCATCGAACTACGTTCACCGATTGACGACAACACAGATAGACGGAATTTCTGCCGCCAAGATGTGGTGGATTTCAAGTAATCGACTATATTATAAAAACCGCAGATGCCAATCTGACACCTGCGGTTTTTATAGGATAACGAAATATTAGTACATGCCGCCCATGCCACCCATGCCGGGGTTTGGCATTGCCGGTGCCGGGTTTAGATCCGGCTCGTCGGCGACGAGTGCCTCGGTGGTCAGCACCATGGAGGCAACAGACACGGCGTTTTGCAGTGCACTTCTTGTCACCTTGGTCGGGTCGACGATGCCGGCCTCTATCATATCGACATACTGCTCGTTTTGAGCATCAAAGCCGTAGTTGACCTTGTCAGAGTTGACAATCTTGTCGAGGATAACACTGCCCTCGATGCCGGCGTTTGCCGAGATCTGGCGCAAAGGTGCCTCTAACGCTTTGAGCACGATGCATGCGCCGGTTGCCTGATCGCCGGTGAGTGTGGCGGCAACAGCCTTTACAGCCTTGATTGTGTTAAGAGGTGCAACACCGCCGCCTGCGACGATACCCTCCTCGACAGCCGCACGGGTAGCGGAGAGTGCGTCCTCGATGCGGAGTTTTTTCTCCTTCATCTCGACCTCGGTCGCCGCGCCAACCTTGATTACAGCAACACCGCCCGAAAGTTTTGCAAGACGCTCCTGCAACTTCTCGCGATCGAAATCACTGGTGGTGGTCTCTATCTGAGCCTTGATCTGGCCGATGCGCTCCTTGATTTTGCCGGAGTCGCCTGCGCCGGATACAATGATGGTGTTCTCCTTTTGAACGCAGACCTGACCTGCTCTGCCGAGCATCTCGATGGTGGCATCCTTGAGATCTAAGCCGACCTCTTCACTGATGACGGTGCCACCGGTGAGGATCGCGATATCCTGTAACATCTCCTTGCGACGATCGCCAAAGCCGGGTGCCTTGACCGCAACACAGGTGAATGTGCCACGCAGACGGTTCACGATAAGGGTGGACAGCGCCTCGCCCTCTACATCCTCTGCAATAATGATAAGCTTTTTGCCCGACTGCACAATCTGCTCAAGCAGGGGCAGGATGTCCTGAATTGCGGAAAGCTTTTTGTCGGTGATGAGAATGAGCGGATCGTCGATAACAGCTTCCATCTTTTCGGTGTCGGTTACCATGTAGGGGTTGATGTAGCGACGGTCGAACTGCATTCCCTCCACAACCTCGCTGAATGTCTCGGCTGTCTTGCT
>CAYJMO010000116.1:0-4532 GCA_964371365.1 uncultured Oscillospiraceae bacterium | reverse complement strand
GCCGGACTGACAACATTTTTTGCCATGGCTTACATTGTGGTTACAAACCCCAATCAAGTTGTGGGCTTCAGCCATCTGGCAGAGGGTGCGGATCCGGTTTTTCAGCAGATTTGGAACTCCGTTTATGTCGCTTCAACATTGGTTGCGGTTCTTGGAACCCTTTTAATGGCCCTTTATGCAAAAATGCCCTTTGCGCAGGCTTGTGGCATGGGTCTAAACTCGTTTTTCTTTGTTTCTTTTATACTTCCGCAGATAATTTCAGGTGGTAGCCCGCTAGAGGGATACCGTGCAGGACTTGTTATCATCCTACTGTCGGGTATAGTCTTCCTTGTGCTGACGGTAACCGGTGCACGGCAGGCAATAGCAAAAGCTCTGCCCGACTGTCTTAAAAAGGCAATACCTGCCGGTATCGGTTTGTTTATCGCATTTCTCGGTTTTCAGAATGCCGGTATCGTACAGGACAATCCATATGTTTTGGTTCAGTTTGTAGATATCCACGGGGCATTACTCAGTGAAGAGGGCATTGTCACCGTTATACCTGCACTTTTATCCCTTGCCGGATTAGTGATTATCGCAATACTTGATAAGTTCAAGGTGAAAGGCTCGGTGCTTATCACCATCGTGGCAATTGCAATCATCTACTATCCGTTGACCGGAACAACCCCCTCTTTCGACATGGGTCAGGTTGGGCAGTCATTCTCTGACTTTGCAACGGTTGGCCTTGCGGCGGTTTTTGATCCTACCTCCTGGACAAACGCATTTAACAGCCCGATAATCGGTGGTGCAATTACAGCCGTAATGCTCATTATCACATTTTGCATTGTTGACATGTTTGATACAATCGGAACGCTATACGGCACAGCCGCTCAGGCTGACATGCTGGATAAAAACGGCGACCCGATCAATATGACAAAGTGCATGACCAGTGACTCCATTGCTACCGTTGCAGGCGCCGTGACCGGCACATCAACATGTACCACATTTGTAGAGTCCGCCGCCGGCGTTTCGGCAGGTGGTCGCACGGGACTTTCCAGCCTGGTGACAGCAATCTGTTTTGCACTCTGTCTGTTCCTCGCTCCATTTGCATCGCTTGTTCCCTCTGCCGCAACCGCACCGGCGCTCATCTATGTCGGCGTTTTGATGATGAAAAACTTTGCAAAAATTGACATGAGCGACGCACGTTCGTCAGTACCTGCGTTTTTAGCACTATTCTGTATGCCTATGACCTACTCCATATCAAACGGCATTGGAATTGGAGCAATCGCTTACATACTCATCACATTGTTTACCGGCAAGTTTACAAAAAAAGATATTATAACGACGGTTATAGCAATCCTTTTTGTTGTTAAATTTGTAGCGGCAACAGTATAAAATAAAATCAGATAAAGATAACGAATACCATAGTGGGTTTTTTCACAAAGAGTTTTGTGCCACTTATATGACATCAATAAAAGACGGATAGTATAATGCTATTCGTCTTTTATAGTGTCAAAAACCTGTTGCTCTCCTAAAATATCAACCTTTTGTTGCTCCAAGATAAACGATCAATGTCTGGTAGAAGGTAAAATAAAATTGAACACATACTACTTTTAAACTTGCTTTGGAGATTTACTCAGTCGTATTCGTCGCCGCCGGTTGCTAATGTGCCTACCGTAAAAGCATATTGACAATCACCCATATTTGGAGTATAAATATAAAATAGAGAGCACAACAAAGGAGTGTATAATTAAAGTTATGGTTGAAAGTATACATAGGTATTTCAAGGTCGGTGCAATTACATGGATGAGCTATCCAAATCTAAACCCTGTGGAGGCGGTGAGACGGGTGGTTATCGACGATTTCTTTGATGCTATTGAGGTTACAAAATTTGAGGATAGTTCCTCGCGTGATAATGTGAAAAATATGCTTGCCAACGCACATGTTAAAATTTGCTACGGGGCACAGCCGAGTCTACTTGCAGCAAAATTAAACCCCAACCATCTCGATGATATCGAGCGGCAAAGGGCTGTTGATCTACTTATTGCAGCGATAGACGAGGCGGAGTATCTCGGTGCAAAGGGTATCGCTTTCCTCTCCGGGAAATGGGAGAAAGAAAACTTTGCAGAAGCTTATTCTCAACTTTTGAAAACAACTCGCACCATATGTGACTATGCAGCTGAAAAACAGATGATGGTGGAACTTGAGGTGTTTGATTACGATATGGATAAGGCATCAATCATCGGCCCCGCCCCTTTGGCGGCGGAATTTGCGGCGGACATGCGAAAAACACATCGAAACTTCGGTCTTTTAGTTGATCTGAGTCATTTTCCGACTACATATGAGGACAGCACTTTTGTGGTGCGTACACTTCGCCCCTATATAACACATTTTCATATAGGTAATGCGGTGGTCAAACCGGGGTGCGCAGCTTACGGTGACCAACATCCGCGCTTTGGCTTTGAAAATAGCGCCAACGATACTGAACAGCTGATAGATTTTTTCAGGGTATTAAAAAATGAGGGTTTTTTTAATAGCGATAATCCGTACGTCCTGTCTATTGAGGTGAAGCCCTATGGAGATGAAGATCCCGATATAGTCATGGCAAACACAAAACGTGTTATCAATCGCGCTTGGAGCATGGTATAACTGTATGCTTAGGCCACTAAAAATCTTATCACAAACTTGTTGTTAAAATTTCTGCAACAATAAAGATTTGTCGTATATGCCGATAACCCCACCGCCCGACATAATGCATGTCGCCGGACGGTGGGGTTATATAGTCATTCAACTTGAAAAACAACACATCTTCCCGGCAGAAATTCCGTATATCTTCGTTGTCGTCAATCACAATACGAAAGTATTCCTCAATCCTCCGCCTTGATATACAAAATTTCTGCTCGGCAATCTTGTAGTGTTTTCCAAGTTTAACAACTATATAGTCATTCAACTTGAAAAACAACACATCTTATTTTAAGGCGTGCATTATATCCTTTGTGTTGATATACAGTTGTTTATACAAATTGTAATGCTTATCGTAGACCTCGCGGTCGGTGCTCGGGGTGTACCTTTTCTTTTTCTCTACCCAGCTATTTATGTCGTCGCGCTCTTTCATATCGCCCACGCCCAGCCCTGCCAAAAATGCGTTACCGTAGGAGGCACCGAGGGTTACCTTGTTGACCGTGATATCCCGATTGAGTATGTCGCTGATTATCTGCATCCACTCACCGCTTTTGGAGCCACCTCCTACGCAAAATATCTCGACGTCGTCGCCAAATCCGCCACAACTCTCGTCGATATGCCTTATACCGTACCCTACGCCCTCAAATATAGCCCGATATATATGGGCGCGGGTATGTTTGAAGGTTAGCCCAAATATGGTTGCGCTTGCGTTCGGGTCATTTATAGGTGTGCGCTCGCCGTTGAAGTAGGGTAGTACCAACAGTCCGTCACTGCCCTTGTTCACCCCTTTGGTCTCCTCCATCATGAGGTCATAGACGTTCACTCCACTCTCGTGGGACTTCTGCACAAGGTCGGAACAAAATTCATTTTTAAACCAACCGGTTATGGACCCGGCGGCGCTCATTCCCGCCGCCACGGCATAGCTGTCTTTGAAGAGATAGGGCGCCGCCCACAGGGTATCACTTTTGACCTGCCTGTCCAGCACCGCTATCACGAATATGGTGGAGCCAAACATCAGCATAACTTTGCCGCTGTTAACAACACCGCTACTCAACGCCTCGCTCGCCGCGTCGGCACTGCCCACCACCACCGGAGTGCCAACCGCAAGACCCGTGTCTTTTGATGCCTTTGGGGTGACGGTGCCGGCGATTTCATCGCTCCATTTTAGACTTGGCAGTTTTGCGTTGCCCAGTAATCTCTTGCAGAAAATTTCACTCCAACTCTGATTGTCGATATCATATAATGGGGTGTATCCTGCCGCCGCGGTGTAGTGGTCAATTACACGCTCACCCGTGAGTTTGCAGACCATATAGCCGGATGCGGTCAGATAACAGTCGGTTTTTTTAAAAACCTCGGGTTCGTTGTTTTCAAGCCAGAGGATTTTCGGACCTACCGCCTGGGTGGTGAGCGCGTTTGCAGTGTGGTTTAATATAAAATCCTTGCCAAATTCATCGTTGAGCTGTCCGCGTTCCTTCTCACCCCGAGCGTCGATACCGTAGAGGATACCGTTATACAGTGGTGTATTTTCCGCGTCTACCGGGAGTAGGCAGGGTGCTATCGCACTACACCCGACCGCGCGGATAAGCTCCGGTGATACCCCGGACTTTTCGAGCAGAGTTTTCGTGATTATACATAACTCGTTATACCAAACAGCCTCGGCATCATGCTCGAAAAAGCCGGGGCGTGTCTCTTTTGTGATGTGGTCGATCGCATGCGAGACGATAACATTCCCGTCCCCGTCGCATATAACCCCCTTTGATTGGGAGGTGCCTATATCGACACCGAGATAATATCTGTCCATATATTCCTAATCCTTATATAGCAACTTAACTTAATGCCTGCTGAACAACTTGAAAATAGCTTTACCAAGCTAT
>CAYJMO010000115.1:2021-4562 GCA_964371365.1 uncultured Oscillospiraceae bacterium | reverse complement strand
ACCGGAACCTGCTCCATCACCGGATCCTGCACCAACACCGGATTCAACCCCTGCGCCTACTGAGTATAATGTTACATACATGAGTGCTCCGGCAGACGATGCTTCATCCACAATTCTTTTAGAGAGCAAGACCGAGGACGGTAAGCTTGTCATGAGCAATGCTCCCGACGTAAGCGTACCGATCGGCTTCACCATGGCCGGTTGGCTGGATGCCGACGGCAAAAACGCGGACTATGCCAATGCCCTGACAGCCGATATTATCCTCTACCCGAATTTTACCGAAAATGCCACACAAAACAACTCGAACCTATTACTCGGCGATGCTGGTGGCTTTTCCTTTGGTGATTTATCCTTCGGTGATCTTAATCTTAATCTGCTCGGCGCCTCGCCCACACCTGCGAGCGATCCTTCAGCGGATAATAAGTTAGTTGTTACCTTTAAAAATATGGCTGGCGATGCAACCGCAAGCTATGTCGTGACTTTCGACGTAAATAACACCATATTTTATCCATCGACAGGCGGTGGGGCTCCCACCCTTGTCCATAAAGACAATCCGACCTATATAATGACAGGTTGGAAAAACGCTAACGGTAAAGTTCAAGAGACATATAGTTGGACTGATCTCTACCCAAACGGTGCGACCGGCGAACATAATATTGAATTAACGGCTGTATATAAGAAACCTACTTCCGGTGCAGTTGTAAATACCTATAAAGTGAGATATATTGAAAAAGGTACCGGTACAGTATTATACCCCACAACCCTCGTAGAGCTTCCGAAAACTGTCAATGGTGTTCCATATACCCAGACCGTAACCCCTGTGAAAATCGATGGATACTCCACCACTTCTTCGGCTATATTAATATCATCAAATGACAAAGATGGTAAAGTTTATAATATAGAGTACAAAAAGGATGAAGTCACCAGACTGAAAGTCACATTTAACCTAAATGGCGGTAATGTGGGCGGCGTAACAGATGACATTATCATAAATAAAGCTGAAGGCAAAAATATATCAGCACCCGAAAATGTTGTAAATGATGGCTATACACTTGTCGGTTGGTACACAAACCTGTCAGATGTTACATCGGTGTATACTTTTGGCGAAGTTACCAAAGAGATGATCGAGAATAGCCCGGTTACACTTTATGCACTTTGGCAACGGAATGATGATAACACTGCCGACGGATATTATGCGGTCAAGCATGCACTCAAGAGCGGCAACGATATTACCGATATCTATTACACCTATCATAAGGTGAGCACAGGCGATACATTAGTAAAAAATGATATTGTCAGCAATTATACACTGACATCGGATCAACTTATTCAGATGGCAGGATGGAGCTCCTCCGGCGTATATGAGGTCAAATCGTCAAACGTAACTGACGGCAATGATAAATATTTTAAAGGCAATGCACTGACCGAGGCAAACGTTTCGGCAATCAATAATTCAGATATAGTCCGGATTGTATACGAAAAGAATTCAGAAGTTTTCCCATACAATGTTAGATATGAAGATATTGATGGAAATGAAATTGCAACAGGATATGACAGAGTAAGTAATGGCAACAGGTATACAACAGAATACGCGATTAGCATCTATGGTTATGAGTTTTTTAAAGCGTATGTAAATGGCAAACAGGTCAACAAAACAGATGGCACCGTTGTTTTCGACGCAAGCGAAAAAGCCGATGATGGCAGTGTCCCGGTGGTTACATATGTCTACAAAGAGGTGTCCGAATCAGCAAGATTCACCGTTAACATGACCTACTTCAATCAGAATAACAACCCAATAACATATTCTTATACCGAGAAGGGACTGGTTGGAGAGGCTATTGATATAAGCAAATTACCAAGTGTTTCCGACCTTTTAAGTGGTGCTACTTCTACAAATAAAAACTTAGCCGGTCGATCAATTGTTTCTGCAGATGGAATTAAGTTAGTTCAAAATGACGACTCTACGGTGTTTAACATTACGCTTACCGAAGATGTCAGAATAGTTTATCGCGATGTCAACGGCAACAGAGTTGAAGCTGTATCGTATATAAAAGGATCTGTGATAGACCTTAACTATAACTTTGCAAACAAAGCTTACACCTCCGCTGAGTGGTATGATGCAAGGAATAACGGAAATTTGATACCGGTTGGCACAACAGCTGATTCCGACATGATTCTATATGCTATTTTCTCCCACGAGGTCAAGTTTGTAGACATAAACGGCAACCCCATAAACGGCTATTCCGAGACGGTTGTGGAGGGAAGCAATGTTTCATTCACTGCACCCACTGCACCTGGAATCAGTGGCAGATCATTCCTGCACTGGGTTGACACTGCCGGCAGTCAGTATTCTATAACTGCTATTAATAATGAGCTATCGGCGATAGATGCACCTGCAACCTATACGGCAGTCTATTCCACTCCGGTAGTTAACAGTACCGACACCTCCGACCCCACCCCTGTATTAGCATCGGCGGCGACACCGACACCCGGAATTCCGGTATTTTTACCGGTAGTCGACACCGAGGATGATACCGAGGA
>CAYJMO010000115.1:0-1921 GCA_964371365.1 uncultured Oscillospiraceae bacterium | reverse complement strand
ACCGAGGATGATACCGAGGACGAAACCGAGACCATCGAGGACGACCCCACACCTCAAGGCGGTACTACGGACGAAGAGGACGAAGAGACCCCGACTACCGAGACCATCGAGGATGATGAGGTAGCGACCGGAACCTTTGAGGAGGAGTCCGGCTCCAACATGGCACTCATACTGCTCGGCGTACTCGCACTGCTTATTGTAGCCGCCGGCACAGTAATAGCAATTAAAAAAGCAAACAAAACAAATCGCAGAACACGATAACAACCCAAAACAAGGGAACGACCGAATAGGTTGTTCCCTTGTTTTTATTGACCCGAATTGTGGAATGATCATACATAAAATAGACGTTGCATTCTCTGACTTTTTCAATTATAATGAACCTATACGTATATGTTGCCGGAAATAAAGATGAAACAGCTTAAATATAAGTTGATAATGAACTATATACAACCGGTCGCCGCACAAAAATTGAGAAGTATCTTAAAATATCAAAACATACCAATCATCGGAAAGGAACGAAAATAATCATGCAGAAAAAAACTCTCGGAATTGAACTCGGCTCCACTCGAATCAAGGCGGTGTTGATCGATGAAAAAGGCTCGGTGCTCGCGAGCGGTGCGCACGACTGGGGCAACACGCTCAAAGACGGCTACTGGACATATGCCTTAGACGATGTCTGGGGCGGTATCGCCGACGCTTTTTCAAAACTCACAGCGAACTATACCGAAAAAACCGGCGAGACACTCACCACCGTCTCGGCAATGGGGATTTCGGCGATGATGCACGGATATCTTGCGTTCGACAAAGCAGATGAACTGCTGATACCGTTCAGGACATGGCGCAACACCAACACCACCAAGGCGGCGGAAATACTCACCGAAAAGCTCGAGTTTAACATACCGGAGCGGTGGAGTGTCGCGCACCTCTACCAGTGCATTTTAGACGGTGAGGAGCATGTGAAAGACGTCGATTTTGTGACAACGCTCGCCGGATATGTACACTATAAACTCACCGGTGAAAAGGTTATCGGCGTGGGCGATGCCTCCGGCATGTTCCCGATAGACAGTGAGATTTTCGACTATGATAAAAAGATGCTCGGCGTTACCAACGCACTTTTGCGTGATAAAGGTATAGCATATAATGTGGAGGATGTTTTCCCCAAGGTTATGGTCGCAGGCGAGCGTGCCGGCAGCTTGAGTGCCGAGGGTGCAAAACTGCTGGACCCGAGCGGTGTGTTCGGTGGCGATATTCCACTCTGCCCACCGGAGGGCGATGCCGGCACCGGCATGGTGGCGACAGGCAGCGTCGCTCAGCGCACCGGCAACGTCTCGGCAGGGACGAGCGTCTTTGCCATGATAGTGTTGGAAAAGGCTCTTTCCAAACTGTACCGTGAGATTGACATGGTGACCACCCCTTGCGGTTCACCGGTCGCGATGGTGCACTGCAACACCTGCACCTCCGATCTCGACGCGTGGGTGAACATGGTGTATGAGGCGGCGACGCTTGCAGGGAGCGACATATCAAAGGGCAAATTCTATGACCTGTTTTATGCCGAGGCACTAAAGGGCGCGCCGGACTGTGACGGTCTTTTGGACTACAACTTTTATGCCGGTGAGCCGGTGGTGAACGCGGAACACGGGATGCCGCTATTCTTTCGCCGCCCCGATTCAAAGCTGACCTTTGCCAACTTTGCACGCGCGCAGATCTATGCTACCATGGCGGTGCTTAAAATAGGCATGGATATCCTGTTTGTAGACGAAAAAGTGACCCTCGAGACACTTTTAGGTCATGGCGGACTTTTTAAAGCCCCGATAGTCGGGCAGAAGTTCTTAGCCGGTGCGCTGAATGTCCCTGTTGCGGTCACGGAAAATGCAGGGGAGGGCGGACCGTGGGGAATAGCCCTGCTCGCCGGATTTATGCT
>CAYJMO010000114.1:2511-4595 GCA_964371365.1 uncultured Oscillospiraceae bacterium | reverse complement strand
GGCAGACAGCTACGGTGGGGAGTGTATTGTCACTATAGATGATACGATTTCAGAAAAAATATCATTCTATCGTGAAAGAACGGCGGACGGTAAAAACAACAGCAAGTCCTATGCGGTCGTCTATGAAAATCACACCCTGTCGGACGGGGAACATACCGCCGTCATTGAGGTGTTAGATAGAGCGAACAAGGACAAAAATGTCTGTACCGCGGTGATTGACTTTTTCGATTTTTCACCCATGCCGATATTTAACCGATTTTCTTTTGAGCCGTATACCGTCAGTGACATAGAGCAGGAAAGTGTCCTTGCCGAGATGCGTTTAATGTCCAACGGTGCCGGAGAGATCACCGAGATAGGATTTGTCTGCGCCGAACATAAATCACCCGGAATTGCCGACATACGCACCACCGCAATATTGGGTGAAGATGGTAGGTTTAGCGCACAGATAACATCGCTCAGCCCATTTACAAAATACACCGTCCGCCCCTACGCTGTTGTGAACAACAATGTTTATTACGGTCATGAAAGCACCTCCTTTCGCACAAAAGGGTTTGTTGTGTTAGATCATGAACTGTTCGCTGGATTTCCGGAAGAGACATTCACACTGTCGGTGTGTGAGGAACTGATATCGGTGGATTGGGAGATATCGGCGCAGACCACACGAAAGGACGGGGTAGATTATCCCGCCGAAGATATAGTATCGGTCGTCGGAAAAACCGACACCATCATCGCGTTAAAGCTGAACCGTGAGGGAGAGGCGATTGTTACCGCAATAGCTAAGGATAACCCCGACCATAAAACCACCTGTCACATCACCGTAGCCTCGATGGAGAAAAAGAACCTTGCACCCACCCCACCAAGAGGTTGGAACAGCTGGAATGCATTTATCCGAAAGGTGGACTACAACAACATAAACGAGACTATAGATGCGATGATAAAACCCATAACACAGGACGGCTTGTCCCTGCGTGATTTAGGCTACGAATACGTCGTGATTGACGGCGGATGGCGTGAAAACTATCTGAACGAGCAGGGAGGTTTGATACCGGGTCTGTTGATGGGCGGAGTGGACGGCATAAAAAAATTGTCGGAAAAGTGCCGTCAAAACGGGCTAAAATTGGGGCTTCACATCTCACCGGGAGACAGGGATTGTATGCGACAACCCATAGGCAGCAAATGGAACGAGGCAAAACACTTTGCGGATTTCAAGGAATGGGGGATTTCCTTCTTAAAGATTGATGAGTGTCACCTCAATCCATATAAATACAGTGACCCGCATGAATACGGAAAGTGGCTGTACATAAGAGACAAATATTACATGGACAACTGCGGTTGCGATATCACCTACAGCATAAGCAACTACCATTTTGGAGCATGGCAGCATTCGGTGGCGCAGATGTGGCGCACGAGTGAGGATATCGCAAACGAGGCGAACACAGTGGAAGAAAAAGGAGCTCGTTGGAACCGCCGTGGCGAATATGAGTCTGTTTATCACTGCGTGGACTGCTCCAACACCTCGGCAGATTATGCCGGTGACAACGGATGGAACGACACCGAGATGTGTGTCGTCGGCGATATCGGGCTGACAAAATATGAGAGCGACTCACATTTTAATCTCTGGTGCATCATGTCCTCGCCGTTAATGCTCGGGCACGACCTGCGTGATATGCCGCAGGAGGTGATCAAGACCATAACCAATAAGGAGCTGTTGGATATCAACGCCGACAGTCTTGCATTGCAAGGAAAACGCGTTATAAAAAAATCGCCGGACGGATGTGATAAAACAGGTTTAGAGCAGGCGCTGGAGATCTGGGTCAAGCCACTTTGCAAAGATAGGTTTGCGGTATTGTTATTAAATAACACCGACGACTCCGCACAGGACATTACGGTAGTCCGGGACGATATTAGATACGAAAACACGGTTCAAAATGAATTTTTTAAACTCGAGAGCGAGAATTTTGTTGTGAGAGATGTCAACAATCACATCGACCTGGGCGAATACAAAAAGGAGTTTACGGCAAAACAACTCAACCCCCACGAGAGTATGATGATAGTGGTTGAGGCGATACATAAAATTTAGTTAC
>CAYJMO010000114.1:0-2501 GCA_964371365.1 uncultured Oscillospiraceae bacterium | reverse complement strand
AATCAATATATGTATTGACAAGGACATAATCATGATATATAATGTCATTAAATCGTTTTATTATTTTTACATAGGAGAGAGAATATGCCGGTATATGAATCTATTAAAAACGCAGATAACTTTGTTAAACTACCCGACGAATTATCAGCTTGCGTTGTTTTCGGGTGGGCTGACTCGGTGAAAAAGCTTGCCGATGAATGCAAAAACGGCAACAAAGTTCTTGCACTTGACGGATGGTACGGTGCACAGTTCACACATATTGCAAACGCCGTCAAAGACGAGCTTTGCAAAGCCGGTGTCGAGGTTGTAATGATGGACACGGCGGAAATGTTTATCAGCAGAGCGAATATCGTAGAGTACAACAAAAAATACGTCACCTCCGACCCCGGGTTTGGTTATGTGAACGATACCGGCAGTCTGCTTGATGTCATGAGCAAAGAGAAGATAGAGGCGGCAAGGGATAGAGTTACCTCCACCAAAGACAGCGTGGTGATAGTCTACGGTGTCGGTGCCTGCGTCGAGGGTCTTTGCGACATTGCAGACATAAAATGCTACATAGACAACACCCACCAAAAGGTTCAGTGGGATATGTGGGAGGGCAAATTAGTCCCGTTCGGTTGTTCGGAGCCTGCCGCCGATTATAACTGGAAAGAGTATCACTATTCCGACTTCTACATCCTGTTTAGGCAGAAAAAAGCGATGTATGACATGATGGACTACTATATAGAAAACTACGAGACGGATGATCTGGCGGTCGTACCACGCAAAGCCTACGACGAGATGCTGCGTCAGGCAGTGACTAAGCCCATAAAGCAGGTCAAAATATTCTCACCGGGACCGTGGGGGGCCTATCGCTTTTTGGATATGGACTACGGTGTCGAGGGTCTTTCCAACAATGCATGGAACAAAATTGGCGGACCGGAACTCCGCGTGCGTATCAATATCGGTGTCGGAAGAAGTATCAATATGCCGACCATCAACCTGTTGCAGTATAATAAAGAGGTCACCGGCGATTATGTATCGCAGAAATACCCTGATCTTTTCCCACTTGATATCTGGCTGGACGACGGCTATCATCCGACACCACAGCCGGCGGAGCGCATTAGTATGCCACTGCACATACATCCGAGCAGCCGCTATGTAAAGGAACATTTCAACGAGCCTCTCGGACGCTATGAGACATATTACATCGTCGAGGCGTACGAGGGTGCAAACACCTGGATGGGCTTCAAGGAACACGCCGACTACGATGCATGGGAAAACAAATGTGTCGAATCGGACAACATCACTCCTATCGAAGATTGGAAAGACTATATCTGCAAATGGGACAGCAGAGAGGGTGATCTTTATCTGATACCGCCCGGAACAATGCACGGTCACGGCGGCAATCAGATGGTGCTCGAGATGGACACGAATCCAAGTATCAACGGTACCGAATACTCCTTTTTTGAATATGATTTTGCACGCAACTCATGGGATGATAACGCAAAAAGCATGACAGGAAGTCAGCTGAAAATGCATCTGAAGCACTCTTTTGCCGAGGAGAGGAAATATCGCGAGAGTTATGTGAAGGAAAACCTGCTCTCCACCCCCAAGGTCGAAAAATGGGAAAAAGAGTTTTATGTCGACAAATACGCAACTCTTCCGAACATGCCTTTTGAGATTGAACGTGTTCATTTCAGAGACATCGCAAGGTTTTCAACTCAAGGTAAATACATGCAGATGTTGACGTTGACAGTAGGTTCCGTAATAACGGTGCGCTCAAAAACAAATCCGGAGCTCTGCGTCAAGGGCGATAAATTCCAGACCCTTGTTGTGCCGGCATACTTCGGTGACTATGAGATAATCAACGAGGAGAACGGCAGGGCCACCGTAGTTATTCAGTATCTAAAAAACGCGTAAAATGCAACTGAAAATTTCTACAATTGTATTTTAGTAAAACAAAATTCATGTTTTTTCAATCCGTATTTACATAATTGCACATTTTGTAGAAAATCAACAAAATATTTTCTCAATATACTGCAATCTCACGAAAATACTTTAGAAAACAAAATATATATTGACGGAATTTGCTTTTTAAGATATAATCAAAATAAATTAAGCGGGTCGATTTTTTCAATAAAACGTTTTAGTAAATGACGCTTAATAATATTAATTTTTAGGAGGAAACAATGAAAAAGATTTTTGCACTGCTACTCGCTGTGTCGCTTATGCTGACAATGCTTGCGGCTTGTTCCGGCGAGCCTGCAACTACCGATTCAACGGGTGGTGAGACCGAGAGCACCGATACCGATCCCGCCACCGAGCCTGCCGAGGATATTTTGAGCGAGAAGGCGGAGATGGTAATGTACCTCATCGGTGGTCATCCCGACGGCTTTGACGATGTGATGACGGAGCTCAACACAAAGTTGATGGAGGATTTAAATTCCGAGCTCACAATCAACTTCCTCTCCTGGGGCGATTGGACCACAAAATATCCACTCGTGTTGGCATCCGGCGAG
>CAYJMO010000113.1:0-4649 GCA_964371365.1 uncultured Oscillospiraceae bacterium | reverse complement strand
ATGTCTCGCGAGTCTGCAAGTTCTATGTAGTTCTCAATTCCGATAAATGTCGCTTCATTAACGCCGTCCCACTCGGTAAAGCTCATAAAAAAGGACTGCACGAGTGGAGCAATAATTAAAAGTGTGTAGATGAGTAAGGCAGGGGCGACAAAAACAACAAGCGCAACCTTACTTCTTTTAAATAACGGGTTGGTCATAAGGAGGTCTTCCTTTCTTAAATTTACCGCCAAGGGGGGATTATGACCCCCTCAGCGGTAACATTTTTAACTATTCTGCCAAAGCGTCTGCTATCATTTCCTCAAGGTCTGTAATAAAGTCTGCTGCCGGATATGTGCCGGTTAGCAAAAGTTCGCTCTGATCTTCCAGTGCAACTATGAGTTCCTGGCTTGTAAGCGACCACTCGTATTTGCTGGTGGATTCGATGTTTGCAAGATTGTTAATGTATTGGTCGTAGGAAGCTGCACGTGGGGTGGTGGGTGCCGGAGCATCCACAAGAACAGTCATGCCGCCGTTGACAGCCTTTGCTTTTTCATACTCTACGATGTAATCCATCAGTACTTCGGTTGCGAATGCTGCGTTCTCGCTCTTGGCGCTAACGCCCCAACCGCCCGGCTCGCCCATACCGCCGGAGATTGTGAAGTGGGTTGCCTCTTCATTGCCGGCGTCGGTGAACGGGTTGTACTCAAAGTAGCCAATGTTGTCGGCATATCCGCCTGCTGCGGCATCGTTAAAGAACCATGCGCCGTTGACAAGCATACCTGCCTGATTTGTGCCGATAAGCTCGAAAGCCTGGCTTGCGTTGGTATTGAGTGCGCCGGAGCCGATAAGTCCGAGCGATACCAGCTCGCTGATCTTGTTGGCAGCGGAGACATATGCCTCGTCGGTGATAGAGGTTGTGCCGTCCTCAAGACCCATCAGTCCAAGGGGCTCACCACTACCGATAATAGCTTGATCATACATCTGCAGACCCGGCCATTTTTGTTGCGCGAACAGTGCAAGCGGGATGATGTCGTTAGATGCCAGAGTCTCGACAACAACCTTAAACTCGTCATAGTTTTTCGGAACCTCTAAACCGTAGGTCTCGAAAACTTCGATGTTGTAGAACATCAGTGCCGCCTCCGGAACGTGGGGGCGAAGAACATAGTAGTTGCCATCGGCGCTAACTTTTGCGTCGAATGCGCCCTCATTGAACATGTCAAAAAGACCGAATTCTTCTGCTGCGTCGTTGAGCACAACAAGGTCATCGGACTCCGAGAACACGTCGACCAATGTTCCGCTAACCTCCATCATGTCGGGAAGTTCGCCGACAGCGGCTCTTGTCTTAAGGACAGCGCCATCCGAGTCGGTGCGGTGCTCGATGTTGATGGTCAGGTCGGGGTAGATGGTTGCAAGGGATGCGAGGGTAGCGTCCACGGTAGCGACGTTAGCGTCTGCATAGTAGACATAGAGATCAAGCTCGCTTGCGGCGGCAGGTGCAGCCTCTTCGCCGCCCTCTTCTGCCGGTGCTTCACTTGCAGGGGTATCCTCTGCGGGGGCTTCCTCTGCCGGTGCTGCGCACGCCGCAAAGGAGAACAGCATCAACGATGCCATAAGTAGTGCCAATAGCTTTTTCATACGTTACATTCCTCCAAATATTTCGTTAGGGGCATAGTCCCTATGATATGATTATACCCCTTAGAAATATAAAACAAAATGAAAAAGCCGAGCGTAATTTGTAATATCCGTGCTTTTTTGTTATTTATTTGTATTTAGGCAACCAGTCGCCGTGACGCTCGATAAGCTCGTCCACCATCTTGTATATCTCGTCGACACTCAGCTCACTTGCGGTGTGGGGGTCCATCATCGCCGCTTGGTAGATGTGCTCCTTGCGCAGGGTTGCCGCCGCTTCGATTGTCAGCAACTGCACATTAATGTTGGTGGAATTCATTGCCGCAAGCTGTACCGGCAGTGCACCGACGCGTGTGGGGCTGATGCCACTTCCGTTGACAAGGCAGGGCACCTCGACACATGCCTCGGTAGGCAGGTTGGAGATGAGGTGATTTGTGTTGAGCACGTTTGCACCGATCTCATACGGAGTACTTGTGACCATGCTCTCCATTATATAAGACGCATATTCCAGACTGCGCTCGTGGGTGCGAACACCGTTCTTCGCGATATCCTCTTTATCCTTTGCCCAGTTTGCAATCTGCTCAACACAGCGGCGCGGGTACTCATCCAGCGGAATGTTAAAACGCTCGATAAGCTCGGGATACTTGTCCTTTATATAGAACATGTTGTACTCGGCGTTGTGCTCGCTCGACTCGGTGCAGTAGTAGCCGAACTTCTCTATATAGTCGTAACGTACCATGTCGTCATGCTTCTCGGTGGCGTTTTTCTCCTTCGCGCGGCGACGAATTTCGGGGTAGAGATCGTTGCCGAGCCTGTCCTCAATCTTCAACAGCCAACCCATGTGGTTGATGCCGGCGATCAGCTCGCGTCGACCCTCGAGCTTGTCCTCCATACCGAGGGCTTTAAGCAGGTGTTCACTGCAAACCTGCACGCTGTGGCACAGACCGATGGTTTTTACTCCGGTGTAGCGCAGCATGTAGCCGGTGAGCATGGACATCGGATTTGTGTAGTTTAACAGCCATGCGTTCGGGCAGACCTCCTCCATGTCGTTTGCAAAGTCTTTCATGACCGGAATGGTGCGAAGTGTACGCATGATGCCGCCGATACCGAGAGTGTCGGCGATGGTCTGACGCAGACCGAACTTTTTCGGCACCTCAAAGTCGGTGATGGTGCAGGGGTCATATCCGCCTATCTGTATAGCGTTGACCACAAAGTCCGCACCGCGCAGTGCCTCCTTGCGGTTTTCTACACCATGATAGGTCAGGATTTTCGCCTTGCCGCCCTTATTCTGATTTATCGCCTCGATGATCTGTGCGCTCTCGGCGAGACGCTCAGCACTTATGTCATATAGGGCGATGGTGCTGTCGTTAAGCACATCACTGCAAAGGCAGTCGCCGAGGACGTTGCGTGCAAAGATGGTGCTACCGGCACCCATAAATGTAATTTTTGCCATTTATTTATCCTTTCATTGTGTATCCATGGTTCAACTACAGTTTAACAATTTAACTGATATTTAGCAATTGTTTTTTGTTTGCTTTTTTTGGCATTTTGTTGTATAATGTAGAAAAGTCAGCCCGAGGGAGAGATTTATGGCACGCACCGGTATAATGGTCAAGAATATGCACCACAAAGAGCTTAATATAGTGGAATGTGGCAGTGAGAGCTGTACGCCTAATCACAGTTTCGGCCCCATTGCTCGCAACTATTGGTTATTGCATTATGTTACAAAAGGGAGCGGTGTTTTTTGTACAAAAGGACGGGAGTACGCCCTCGGTGTCGGTGATATTTTTGTGATAAAACCGCAGGAGGTCACCTACTACAAGGCGAGTGAGGACGACCCGTGGGAGTATATCTGGATAGGGTTTACTGCCGAGATACCGTTGCCGGAACAGCTGAAAAAGGACACTTTTCGCATATTTTATGCCCAGTCACTCTTCAAAAGTATGCTCAAAAGTGCGGAACTGTCCTATGGGAGGGAGGCATATCTGTGCGGCTGTCTTTGGCAGCTTTTTGCGCGCATGTATGAGCAGGCAAGCCGACAGGACGCAGGTGACGCGGTGCGCATGGCGGTGAGTTTTATCGAGACGGAGTTTGCAAACTCGCTCTCGGTGGCGGAGCTTGCCGACCGCCTGCACCTCAACCGCTCCTATTTCAGCACGCTGTTCAAACAGACGATCGGTATGTCACCCCACCAATATCTCTCGTCGGTGCGCCTTGCCAAGGCGGCGGAGCTGATGAGCGTGTACGGTCTGTCCCCCGGTAGGGTGGCGACCACCTGTGGCTACGCCGACATCTACGCCTTTTCCCGCATGTTCAAGCGGCACTATGGACGCTCGCCGAACGAATATATAAAGGAAAGGCGAAAATAGATGAAAAACCGCTTGTAATCACTCGAAAAATGTGATATAATGTTTAGCAGTAAAATTATAGAAAGGATATGATAAATTATGGCAAAGATTTTTTATCAGGAGGATTGTAACCTCTCACTTTTGGAGGGCAAGACCATTGCTGTCATAGGTTATGGCAGTCAAGGGCACGCACACGCGCTCAACGCTAAGGAGTCGGGATGTAATGTCATCATCGGACTCTATGAGGGCTCTCGCTCCTGGGCAAAGGCGGAAAAACAGGGTTTTGAGGTCTACACCGCTGCCGAGGCGGCAAAAAAAGCGGACATTATCATGATATTGGTCAACGACGAGTTGCAGGGCGGTATATATAAAGAGAGCATCGAGCCCAACCTTGCAGAGGGCAACATGCTGATGTTTGCCCACGGATTTGCTATCCACTTCGGTCAGATTGTCGCGCCAAAGGGTGTCGACGTGACCATGATCGCCCCGAAAGGTCCGGGACATACCGTGCGCAGTGAGTATGTCGAGGGCAAGGGCGTGCCGTCGCTCATAGCCGTCCATCAGGACGAGACCGGCAAGGCATTCGACCGCGCACTCGCCTACGCGCTCGCCATCGGTGGTGCACGTGCCGGCGTTTTGCAGACCACATTTCGCGAGGAGACCGAGACCGATCTGTGCGGCGAGCAGGCAGTC
>CAYJMO010000112.1:0-4722 GCA_964371365.1 uncultured Oscillospiraceae bacterium | reverse complement strand
CGAATTAGAGAGGCAATCGATAGAATTTCTACTCTCAAAACAGGTGGACGGGATAATTAACATGCCGATAGGAACCGACGGTTCTCACCTCGACGCTGCCCATAAAAAGGGAATACCCGTTGTGTTGGTGGATAGATTTATACCGATGGACAACATAGACTTTGTGGGTGTTGATAATCACCTCGCCGCCTCACTCGCAACCGATATTTTATTAAAGTCAGGGCATAAAGAGATTGCAATCATTACCGGCCCTGCGGAACTTTTTACCGCAAAGGAACGTCTGCAAGGATACATCAATTCACTCAATGCTCACGGGCTATCCCCCGACCTAAATAATATAGTCCGTGCCGAGTTTACCGTTGAGAGTGGCTATACCGCGATGAAAAGAATATTAGAGCGTGATTTAAACTGCACCGCCGTCGTTGCCACCAACAATGAGATAAAGCTCGGCGCAATAATTGCAATAAACGAACTTGGTATCAAACTCCCGGACGATCTGTCACTTGTCGGTTTTGATAACATCGAGCTGTCACGCGTTATCAACCCAAAACTCACCGTCGTGGCACAGCCAATTGCCGAGATTGCCACTAAAACCGCCGAGACGATGCTCGCTCGGTTAAAGGGGGAGCTCCCCGGAAATAGACAAATTTTGCAATCGTACCTCGAGTACGGAAGAACAATAAAGAACATTTGAAAGGAATAGTTCATGAACGAAATACTTCTTGGAATTGATGTCGGGACATCGAGTTGTAAGGTCGCGGCTTTCGACAAGGTCGGCAGGGTTGTTGCCGAGAGTAGCGGTGTGTATGAGGTTTTTCATCCGCAAGTCGGCTGGGCGGAACAAAATCCCGTCGACTGGTGGGAGGCAATAATCGGATGTATCAAAGAGATTTTGACTACCGTTGACGCCGACGACATTAAAGGTATCGGTATCGATGGTCAGAGCTGGTCTGCAATAGCAATAGATCGTGACAAAAATGTCCTCTGCAACACACCAATTTGGTTTGACACCCGTGCAAAGGACATCTGTGAGCGTGTCAAGGCAAAGTATGGCAAAAATGCTTTTTTCGAGACCTCCGGCAATCCGTTTGAACCGTCTTATACTCTGCCAAAGATAATGTGGTATAAAGAAAACGCGCCGGAAGTCTATAACAATACATATAAAATAATGCAATCCAACAGCTATATAGCGATGATGTTGACGAATGAGATATCTCAGGAGTATTCTCAGGGGTATGGATTGCAATGTTACGACATAAAAAATCGCCGTTGGGATTATTCCATACTGGAGGAGCTCGGTATCAGGACCGATATTCTCCCCGATTTTTATGAATGCCATCAAATTGTCGGAAATGTCACTGACAAGGCATCAGCCTTGACAGGTCTCTCGGTAGGCACTCCGGTCGTTGCCGGCGGTTTAGATGCCGCCTGCGGCACGCTCGGTGTCGGAGTTATCCACGGCGGTCAGACACAGGAGCAGGGCGGTCAGGCAGGTGGCATGAGCATCTGTGAGGACACCCCGATAGCACATGAGGCACTTATCCTGTCGGAGCATGTGGTCGCCGGCAAATTCCTGTTGCAGGGCGGCACGGTCGGCGGTGGCGGCATAGTCAACTGGTTCGAGCGTAACTTTTTTGAGCATATGAGAGCCAATAATAGCGGCAAACCGGACTTTAAAAAGTTAGACGACCTTGCGGATGATATACCGCCGGGAAGTGAGGGACTTTTGTTCCTGCCCTACATGTCGGGCGAGCGCTCCCCTATCTGGAATCCGGACGCAAAGGGTGTCTATTTTGGCATCGACTACTCCAAAACCAAGGCGCATTTTATCCGTGCCTCGATGGAGGGGGTTGGTTACTCACTCGAACACAACCTTAAAATAGCGGAGTGTAGCGGTGCAAAGGTTGATAAACTCTATGCGATGGGAGGTGCGGCAAACAGCCGACTGTGGACGCAGATTAAAGCGGACATAACCGGCAAGGAGATCTCGGTGCCTCGCTCCGACTCCGCCTCCACCCTCGGTGCGGTAATCCTCGCCGGTGTCGGTGTGGGAATATATAAAGATTTCGACGATGCAGTCAAGCAGACGGTTAGCATAACAAGGACACACACACCAAATAAAGAGGTGTATAAGACATATCAAAAGGCGATGAAAAAATATATTGCGCTGTATGAGTGTACTAAGGAATTGATGAAAGATTAAGGACAATAAGAAATTGACATTCATCACCGACGGCGTGCGATCACACAGGGTCACCCCTACAAAGAGTTATGTTCATTTAATTTGAGTTGAGGATCTATTTTGGATTTGCGGAAACGAAAACAGATTCGATTAAAGAATTATGATTACAGTCAAAACGGTGCATACTTTGTGACTATCTGCACCCATAGTCGGGAGTGTTTGTTTGGTGATATTGTAGGGGCGACCCTATGTGGTCGCCCGAATAGCCCGGACAAGATTGTTGAAAAATGGTTGATAGAATTAGAAAACAAATACCATAGTATAAGAATTGATAAATATGTAATTATGCCTAATCATATTCATTTTGTACTGTTTATAAATAATGAAATGGGCGACCACACAGGGTCGCCCCTACAGAAAATCATTGATTGGTATAAGACAATGACAACAAATGAATATATCCGTGGTGTGAAAGATGGATTGTACCCACCATTTGACAAGCAAATATGGCAAAGAGGGTATCACGAACACATAATCAGAAACGAAACATCCTATCTCGAAATATGGCAATACATAGACAACAATCCTCAAAAATGGGAATTAGACAAATATTTTATCAAGTAACAAAACACATATGAAAGGAAAAAACATGAAAGCCGGAGTTTTATTTGGCAACAAGGACATTCGCTACACCGATTTCGAGGAACCGATGATCACCCTCGACACCGATGTGAAAATTCGCATACGTGCAACCGGCATCTGTGGCAGTGATGTGCCGAGGGTACTGGATAACGGTGCGCATTTTTATCCCATCGTGCTCGGTCATGAGTTTGCTGGCGAGGTCGTTGAGGTCGGCTCTGCCGTAACAAATGTCAAGGTGGGCGACACGGTCACCGCCGCACCGCTCCTACCCTGTATGAAGTGCGACGATTGCATGACCGGACAGTATGCCCTTTGCAAGAACTACAGCTTTGTAGGCTCTCGTGAACAGGGCAGTTTTGCGGACTATGTGGTCGTGCCTGCCGGCAACGTCGTTCCCTACGACAGTTCCATACCTTTCCACGATGCCGCTATGTTTGAGCCGTCCACCGTCGCACTGCATGGACTGTACTGTAACGACTTTAAGCCGGGTGAGGACGTCGCCATTATCGGCTGTGGCACGATCGGTATATTTATGCTCCAGTGGGCGCGTATCATGGGTGCAAAATCCATCGTAGGTTTTGATGTCGGTGCTGAGCGACTCGATCTCGCACTTGAGATGGGCGCTGATCATGTCATCAACTCCACCGATGACGACTATATCGAACAGGCGATGAAGTTGACCGGCGGCAAGGGCTTTAAATATGTTTTTGAGATGGTGGGACACCCCTCCACCCTGTTGACCGCCTTTAAACTCGCCTCCAACAAGGCAAACATCTGCGCCGTCGGCACACCGCACAGCGACGTGGTGTTCGGATATAAGGAGTGGGAGCTGATGAACCGCAAGGAGTTTATACTCACCGGCAGTTGGATGAGCTACTCCGCACCTTACCCCGGCAAGGAGTGGGAGCTCACCGCCCACTATCTTAAAACAGGTCAACTCAAGGTTCACCCCGATTTTATCTATAAAAAATTTCCCATGTCGGAGATTGATAAGGCATTCGCACTCTATGAAAATCCACGTGATGTCAAGGGCAAGGTTATGTTAATTAATGAGTAGCACTTTTTGTACAAACAAAATTTATTTATAAGGAGAAAAACAATGACAAAGATTGATCCGAAAATCGTACCCCAAAAAACACTGCGCAACGGTGACAAGATGCCTATGGTCGGCATGGGAACTTTTGGCAGTGACCGTTTCACCTCGGAGCAGATATCCGCCGCCGTTAAGGGCGCAATTGAGGTTGGCTACCGTCTGTTTGACGGCGCGTCGGTCTATGGCAACGAGGTGGAGATAGGCAACGTCTACCGTGACGCATTTGACAGCGGAATTGTTCGCCGTGAGGAGCTGTTCATCACCTCCAAGGTCTGGAACGATAAACATGATGATGTTGTGACCGAGTGCATGAAGTCACTGCGCGACCTGCAACTGGATTATCTCGACTGCTACTTTATCCACTGGCCTTTCCCGAACTATCATGCACCGGGTTGTGACGGCGACTCCCGCAACCCTGACTCCATACCGTTTGATCCCGAGAAGTACATAGCAACCTGGCGTCAGTTAGAAAAACTCTATAAGATGGGCGTTGTTCGCCACCTTGGCATGTCCAACATGACCATACCAAAACTTGAGGCTGTACTCCCCCACTGCCATATCATGCCGTCCTGTATCGAGATGGAACTGCACCCCTCGTTCCAACA
The DNA here is from genome assembly GCA_964371365.1 of uncultured Oscillospiraceae bacterium. Classification (GTDB taxonomy): domain Bacteria; phylum Bacillota; class Clostridia; order Oscillospirales; family Ruminococcaceae; genus CAYJBH01. Next base: position 200 of record CAYJMO010000112.1, on the reverse strand, counting down.
AAAGGAAATTCGCGCCTACTGTGAGGCAAAGGGTATTGCGGTTATCGGTTTTTGCCCTATCGGCTCACCAACCCGCCCCGACCGTGACATCGATCCCGATGATGTTGTTGATATGCAGATGCCTGCCGTTGTCGATGCCGCTAAGGCTCACGGTGTTCACCCTGCCGTTATCTGCCTGAAATGGGCATACAAAAACGGTC
>CAYJMO010000111.1:0-4733 GCA_964371365.1 uncultured Oscillospiraceae bacterium | reverse complement strand
GGATGAGATGATAGATGCGGTTTTCAAGAATTTTTGTATCGGGAAATAGTATGGTCGTTCAGCTAAGTCTACATCAAATTTTTTGTGCACCGTCGAACATAATTTTATCTATGTTGTTTTGTAAAAATTTTAAAGTAATTATCCATAAAAAAGGGAGTAAAAAGGATGAGTAACAGATATGAAAGCCCGTTTTGTGGGCGCTATTCCAGCGAGGAGATGCAGGAGGTTTTTTCACCGAACTGTAAATTTGGCTACTGGCGCAGATTGTGGATAGCCCTTGCCGAGAGTGAAAAAGAGCTCGGTCTCGACATTACCGACGCGCAGATCGAGGAGTTAAAGGCGAACGTCGACAACATTGACTACGCCGCCGCCGCGAGTTATGAAAAGGAATTGCGCCATGATGTCATGGCTCATATACACGCCTTTGGTGACGTTGCCCCCGGTGCACGCGCTATAATTCACCTCGGCGCAACCTCCAGCTATGTCGGGGATAATACCGACCTCTTGCAACAGAGGGAGGCACTTATTTTGATAAAAAAACGCCTTGTGAGTGTGATTAATAAGGCGGCGGATTTCGCCGACCGATATAAAGGCCTTGACTGCCTTGCATTTACTCATTTTCAGCCGGCACAACCGACAACGCTCGGCAAACGTGCGACACTCTGGATAAACGAGCTGCTACTGGACTTAGAACAGCTTGACTTTGTGATAGATAACCTTAAATTCTTCGGTTGCAAGGGCACTACCGGCACCGCCGCGAGCTTTGCCTCCCTCTTTGAGGGGGATGTTGAGAAGATCAAACGCCTCGAGATGCTCATTGCAAAGAAGATGGGCTTTGACGATATCTACCCGGTTGGTGGGCAGACCTACTCTCGCAAGGTGGATTTTTATATCATGTCGGTGCTCTCCGGCATCGCACAGAGTAGCTATAAATTCTCAAACGACATTCGGCTTTTATCCAACCTGCGTGAGGTGGAAGAGCCGTTCGAATCAGGTCAGGTAGGTTCCTCTGCGATGGCATATAAGCGCAACCCGATGCGAAGTGAGCGCATAGCCTCCCTTGCTCGGTACGTGATGGCAGACACACTCAATCCGGCATTGACTGCGTCCTCTCAATGGTTTGAGCGCACGTTGGATGATTCGGCAAACCGCCGTGTCGCGATACCGGAGGCATTCCTTGCGGTGGATGCTATACTTGCACTCTACGGCAACATTATCGGCGGACTTTCAGTCTTTCCTCTCATAATAAAACGTCGCCTCGACGGGGAACTCCCGTTTATGGCGACGGAAAATATTCTGATGCATTGCGTCAAACAAGGCAAAGACCGACAGACGGTGCATGAACTGATAAGAGGGCACTCGGTGGCGGCGGCAACCGCACTAAAACAGGGGGAGGATCCGCGCCTGTTGGAGCGTATAGCCGACGATTCCGCCTTTGGGCTTGACATGGAGCAGATTATGGAGATTATAGAGCAGAGCAACCTCACCGGCATTGCAGAACTTCAAACCCGAGAGTTCTTAATCACCGTCGGCGAGGTGCTGGAAAAGAACAAGGAGTTTTTAACGGACGACTCGGTGATAAGGGTTTAATTGCCTATATAACGCTATGTCCCGAAAATCCGTAGATTGCGAGCGCCAGTATCCCAAGGTAGATCAGCATTATCGGCATACCACGCAGAATATTAGGTATCTCCTTTTTAAAGATGAGGTGCTGTCCCTCGGTCACAATCAACGGCGCGAGGAGGTAGCCTGCCGACGCACCGACGGCGTAGCCCATCGCCTGAACAATGGACTCAAACGACGTACCACAGAGATACATGGTGCCGAAAACACTGCAGTTAAACGCCGACATCGGGAGGATATCCTTTATTATCTTCTGGGTTTTTCCCTTTATGAATATGTGCACAAGCAACATAATAAAAGCAAATGCAACACAGCTAACAATTACATAAAACAACGGTCGGACATAGTACCGCAGGTCGTCGAGTAGGAAAAGATAGTCCTGCGCAAAATATGCAACGGGCGCGGTTAAAAGCTGCATCATGGTCAAGAGAATGCAGAAAATAACAGTGTCGACACCGTTGTCATCAACAAGTTTTAAGAGTCGCGATATGCCCAACGAGCGTGCAAAGACGACATTTTCAATTATAATTGCCACCATCGCAAAATTGAAAAAGGTAGCAAAGGAGTTTATTAGATACTCTGTCATATGCTGTGTTTTGTCCCCCTTATAATTATTTTCCAGAATAGGACAACGATATACTTCCAGAGCGACGCAACGATGCCGGTGACGATAAATCCACCGCTTACCAGCCTTGCCAGAGGGAAGATAGGTGTCGCGGTTATGACGACCTCATTTATTGTTCCGAAAGCCAAGAATTCGCGAATTGTGCCAACCACAATTATAGCAAGTGCAAACCCTAACGCCGTCTTAATACCCTTTGTGATGGCTTTAGGGATAGGTTCGCGTGTCTTGCGTTCGTACCTTTTAATTATAATGGGATCCATGACCAGAACCGGTAGATAGAGATGGAACTGCAACAGCTCCGCAATACCGAACATACGTGTTAAAACAAAAAACATTAAAATATAGCTCGCACCGGCAGTCAGCACATACAGCGGACCTCGTAATTTTGTGTTGACAACAAAATTTATAACCGCCGCGCCCACCCTTGTGAGCACCAAAAGTATAAATACCGCAAGAGCAATTATTACCGCATCGTCAAAGGTACGACCGGCGACTATGACAGGGGCAAGCCCCAGTCCTTTGAAGATGACCGGATTGTTAATAAAAATTCTTTCGTTGTTGATGATATCTTCACGGTTGTTGTAGGTGCGCACAAAAAAATTACTTGCCATCTGTCAGCTCCTTTCTGCGTCTGAACCAACGCCGCACCAGTCTTATGTTGGAGACCTTGTCAAAAAAACCGGAGAGTGCGCCGGCAATAATGACCGAGAAACAGATTCCTATCTCGAATGCCCCGAAATTGTTGAAGATTACCACAATAATGGCGAGAACAACACCAAAAATCAACCTGCCAGGCAGACGTTTCGGCGCGACCACAAGGTCGGAAATGATAAAAACACAGGCGAAAAGCAACATTCCGGAGGTCAATTCATATCGCAATAGATCAAGCAGATTTACATCACTTGCACGTGGGAAAAGGAGATTAAGCGCTGAAAAGGTGAGCAAAAAGGTCAACACGATTGATATCGAGATACGTCGACGGAAGCCGAGTAGAATACCGCTCGCTACGATAATGATAATAAATGTTGCTCCCATCGGTCCTGCAAAGTTTCCGGTGAGCATATCTAAGGTAGAGGTGGAGGGCAGGCCGCCGTTCTTCAGCGTCGCTGAATTTGCCGATATAAGGGTGAGTGTCTCGTCCGGAATCAGGGGTAACTCTCGAAACGGAACAGGGTAGCGGAATATCTGCTCCGGCCAGCTTGCAACCGCAACCGTAAACCCTACCGCGGCAGGGTTGAAGGGGTAGTGGTGAAGACCACCAAAGGCGTATTTGCCTATCATGATCGCCGAAAATGTCGAGGTGATGACAACATCAAACCCGATCGAGGCGGGAAACATAAGGATAAGGGTCAATGCAATAATGTAACTACTGAGATCACGCTCGACGTAGGCATTACTGCGCACAATACGCACCAAGAGATCGCTGATCAGCGCGCAGATAAACGCCACCGCCACAATGGCAAGCACGCGGATTCCGTATAGAAAAAATGCGGTCACAATCAAGGCGGCAAGACAGATAAAGCGCTCCACATCACCGTGAAAGTGCTCCGTTATCTTTTTCTTTATTCGTTCGTTCGGTATATTATTTTGCATTAAAAAGATTTGTCCTTATTTATTTTAATATTCTTTCATATGCGATATTTTTTGTTTTGCAGACTCACGGTCGCCGAACAGATAGCTCCCTGCAACAAGGATATCTGCACCGGCGTCTATACAGGAAGAATAAGTCTCGGCATTGACACCGCCGTCCACCGAGATGAACAGATCCGGTTTATGAATCGACGCATATTCGCGCAACGTAGCGATACGGGAGGGGGCATCCGGCAGGAATTCCTGCCCTCCATAACCCGGCTCGACCGACATTATCAGCACCAACTCTAACTGGGCGATGTAGGGAAAGAGCAGCTCGACCGGTGTGGATGGTCGAACCGACATACCGGCCTTCATGCCGAGTGAGTGGATTAAATCCACCGTCTCGATAGGGTCACTCTCGGACTCGAGGTGAAAGGTTATCATATCGGCACCCGCCGAGGCAAAGGTGGAGATGTATTCATGCGGCTTTATCAGCATGAGGTGAACGTCATAGGCTATATCGATTTTTTGTGAGAGCGATTTAAGCACCGGCACGCCCACCGAGATGTTCGGAACAAAAACCCCGTCCATAACATCAATATGCAGCATATCGGCGCCGCAACTGATAATATTCTCACATTCCTCACCGAGTTTTGTAAAGTCCGCGGCAAGAATAGAGGGGGAAATATAAGTCATTATATACCTTTTGTTTTTTTGCTACTGTGTTATATTATACAGCAACAAGGCAGATTTTGCAAGGAGTTTATTTGTAACTGAACTAACGTATGTGCAGGCATACAATATGAGTTATACACCAGCATAGTATAGTCGATTAACTTGCTATCCACCGCATCTTGGCGGCAGAAATTCCGTCTATCAAAATTGTCATTATGACAATTTGTTGTCTGTCAAT
>CAYJMO010000110.1:0-5019 GCA_964371365.1 uncultured Oscillospiraceae bacterium | reverse complement strand
TCTATCTTGACAGCACCTCAAAGTTTACGGTATCGCTCGCACTGCGCATGTTCAATGACAATTCCTCCACCATCGCATGGGGTGAGTTGTTCGCAATGTCGATACTATCACTCGTGCCCATGCTTGTTGTTTTTGCTGCGGCACAGAAATACTTTGTTGAGGGCATAACCACCAGCGGGCTTAAATAATGTATAACGAAAGGACAAATTAATTAATGTATAATATAGCTATTGTAGGCACGGGCAACATCGCACCTGCCCATATTGAACCGTTGTTAAATTTCAATGAGCGTTGCAAAATTGTCGCACTTTGTGATATCTATCCTGACAAGGCAAAGGCGATGGCAGAGCGTTTTTCCATCGAATGTGAAATTTTTGACGACCATGAAAAGATGATTGCAAGCGACCTAAAGATAGATATAGTCCACATCTGCACACCACCCTATACACATGCTGACATAGCTATCAATACCATGAACAAGGGCATCAATGTCATAGTAGAAAAACCGATGGCACCGAGCCTCGAAGAGTGCGATGCCATGATCGAGTGTGAGAAGAAAAACGGTGTTGTCATGGGTTGTATAGCACAAAATCGTTTTCAAAATGATGTCTACAAACTTAAAGAAATTCTCGACAGTGGCAAAGCAGGTGCACTGAAGATGGCGCACATCAATTCCTTCTGGTGGCGCGGCCACAGCTATTATGACCTCTGGTGGCGCGGACTTTGGGAAAAAGAGGGCGGCGGCCCGACTCTCAACCATGCCGTTCATCACATCGATATGCTGAACTGGTTAAAGGGTGGCAAACTTCCGAGTGAAGTTACCGCCGTGCTATCGAATGTAATGCATGACAATGCTGAGGTGGAGGACCTATCTCTCTCCACACTCGTCTATGACGATGGCTCCGTTGCACAGGTCACAGCCTCGGTTGTGCACCACGGCGAGGAACAAGGACTTGTATTGCAGTGTGCCGATGCTAAAATTGAAGCTCCGTGGGACTGCTATGCCTCGACCTCCAAAGAGAACGGATTCCCCATTCGCAACGAGGAACTTGAAAAAGAGCTCAACACCTCTCACAAAGAGATTAAAGAGCTTCCCCATATCGGTCATGCCGGTGAGATTGATAACTATCTCAATGCACTTGATGCCGGCACTCGCCCCATGATTGAGGGCAAGGATGGTCGCAACACGGTGGAACTTATCACCGCTATATACAAGAGTGGATCGTTAAAACAAACCATCGCACTGCCACTTGACAAGAGTGATGAGTTCTATCGCTTTGAAGGTTTGCTTAAAAACGCACCGAAATTTTATGAAAAATCCTCTGCAGTGGAAAATTTTGCGGTGGATGAGATTACAAAAGGGAATTATTAGAGAAAGGATCGAAAATATGGCACCAAAAGACGGTATGAATTATGCGCCGACTGCGGCGGTGGAAAGAGTTGTTAACGACGGTGAGTTTGTCATCGCTGCGGTAGGTCTTGATCACGGACATATCTTTGGCATGACCGACGGACTTGTCAAGGCGGGTGCAACCCTTAAATGGGTGTACGATCCCGACCCAAAAAAGATAGAGATGTTCAAAGAGAAGTTCCCGAATGTTGCTACCGCGACTTCGGAGGAGCAGGTGTTGAGCGACAATGAGGTCAAACTTGTCGCCAGCGCATGTGTAACCAGTGAGCGCGCGGCATTGGGTATTCGCGTTATGAAGAGCGGCAAACATTATTTTACCGACAAAGCACCACTGACGACTTTACAACAGCTCGCCGAGGTGAAAAACACCATCGCCGAGACCGGCAAAAAATATGCTGTTAGCTATAGTGAACGTCTACAGGTTGAAGCGGCTGTATACGCCGGTCAACTTATTGAAAAAGGCGCTATAGGTAGGGTAGTGCAGGTGCTCGGCATGGGACCTCACCGTCTCAATGCACCCTCTCGTCCCGATTGGTTCTTTGAAAAGGAAAAGTATGGCGGTATCCTCTGTGACATCGGCTCACATCAGATTGAGCAATTTTTGTACTACACCGGCGCAAAGGATGCGACCATTGTAAATGCAAAAATCGCCAACTACAACAATCCTGATCACCCCGAACTGGATGACTTCGGTGATGCGACACTTATCGCAGACAACGGCGCAACCGGCTACTTCCGTGTGGACTGGTTCAGTCCGGAGGGGCTTTGTACCTGGGGTGACGGGCGCACATTTATCCTTGGTACCGAGGGTTATATCGAGATGAGAAAGTATGTCAATGTCGCAACTTCGACGGAAGAAAACCACATCTTCTGGGTCGATGCCGAGGGTGAGCACTATGACAATGTTACCGGCAAGGTGGGCTTCCCTTATTTTGGCGACCTGATCTTAGACTGTATCAACGACACCGAAAATGCGATGACACAGGAACATGCATTAAAGGCGGCGGAGCTTTGTGTAAAAGCTCAGATGCTCGCCACCGACCTTAGAAAATAATATAAAATTAATAACGACAAAAAAGCTTTTTATTTGAAAGGACAGCTTTGCTATGCTTAGAAAAGACTTTGACGCGGTCGCACGGCGCACCGTAGAGTTTACAAACGGTGACAAAAACGGTGTTTTGTTACTCGTTGACAAAATTACAGAGACAAACTCTGCGTTGACACCGATTAAACCTCTTGAAGATTGGAATTTCCCCGAGGACTGTGAGACATTTCTCGATGAAACGATTGTGCGTTTACAGGAACAATGGCACGCAAGACGTGAGATCGAGGATGATTATCTCCCCTCATTAAAACCGTTTTACGGAATTGCTGAGCACTCCGCAATGCTTGGAGGTAAGGTAGTATATGGCGGCGATACCAGTTACCACGAGCATCCGGTCAAGGAGTGGAGTGACCTTGATAAGCTATTTTTAAGCGAAGATAACGAGAACTTTAAGATGCTGATAGACAGCATGAAATATCTGAAAAAACGTGAAAAAGAAGTTGGTTATATCGCCCAACTCCGCGGTGTCGAAGCACCGATGGATATGGCAAACGCTATCCGTGGCAATGACCTGTTCTACGATTTTTATGACGAGGAGGAAAACGTTCATAAACTTCTCGAAATATGTCTTGAGGCCTCTCGATTTACCATGAAACATCAAAAGGAAGTTATCGGTGACTTCATGGGTGGAGTCATATCCGGCTTTGGCGTATGGTTGCCCGGCAACGGCTTTGGACACAGCTCCGAGGATGCAAGCAGTATGTGTTCTTTAGATATCTATAAAGAATTTGGTCGCCCCTATTATGATCGTATGTTGGAGGGATATGACAGTACTATCTTGCATGTGCATACCTTAGGTCGTCACATTCTTCCGGAATTTTGTGAGATTGACAAGATAAAGATCATGGATCTCACATATGATCCGAATATTATTTCTCCCATCGATACCTACAAAGAATATGCCGATATACTCAAAGACAAGATAGTAGCTCCTGCCGTGACCATAGATGAATTTGCCGAGAATGTAGAATTTTTAGCAGATCGCAGATCTATAATTCATCTACACGTAGACACGTTGGACGAGGCAAAACGCGGCGTAGAGATAGCGGCAAAGATAAACGCGCTTGCCGCCCGTTAGTATCAGAAAGGACATTTAAATATGAAGATGACATTCAGATGGTTTGGCTCAAAACATGATTCCATCGAGCTGTGGCAGATACGTCAAATTCCGGCAATGGAGGGTGTTATCACGACACTTTACCACACCGTGCCGGGCGAGGAGTGGAAGACACAGGAGATCCGCGATATTAAAAAAGAGGTGGAGGATTCCGGTCTTAAACTGCTTGGAATTGAGAGCGTCAACATCCATGACGACATCAAGATGGGCGGTGAAAATCGCGATCTATACATCGACAACTATATAAAAACACTGGAAAAGCTCGGGCAGGAGGATATCCACCTGGTCTGTTATAACTTTATGCCGGTTTTCGACTGGACGAGAAGCGATCTTGCAAAGGTTCGCGAGGACGGCTCGACGGTGTTTGCATATGACCAGTCACTCATCGACAAGATCGACCCCAAAAGCATGTTCGAGCAGATTGACGGTGCCTCTAACGGCTTTGTGATGCCGGGTTGGGAGGCAGAGCGCCTTGAAAAGGTGGAAGAACTGTTTAAACTCTATGAGGAGATAGACGAGGACAAGCTTTTTGCTAATCTTGTTTACTTCTTAGAGCGTATAATGCCGACCTGCGATAAATACGACATCAACATGGCAATCCACATCGACGATCCGGTCTGGAGTGTGTTCGGTCTGCCAAGGGTTGTGAAATCAAAGGACAATCTTAAACGCCTCATGGAGGCAGTGCCGAACAAGCACAACGGTGTAACGCTGTGCACCGGCTCGCTGTCCTCCAGCCCGAGCAACGACATACCCGACATAATCCGCAGTCTCAAAGGGCGCATACACTTTGCACATATTCGCAATACACGTCACACCGCCCCCGGAGTGTTTGAGGAATCGGCGCACTACTCAAAGGACGGCAGTCTTGATATGTACGAGATAGTCAAGGCGCTGTACGATATCGGTTTTGACGGTCCCTTTCGCCCTGACCACGGCAGAGCAATCTGGAACGAGGTGGCCATGCCGGGCTATGGGCTGTATGACAGAGCACTCGGCGCACAGTATATCTTAGGGCTTTACGAGGCGATATCCAAATCAGATGCCAATTCATAGTGTTATAGTTGCAACCCCCATGTTTAAGCTAATGTTTAAACATGGGGGTTGGTTTAAGTCAGTGCAAATATATAGAGGGACGTGAAACTCCATAGCCAATTAAAGATGTATTATAGTCCTTCAACCCCGAAAACCAATACATCTTCCCGACATAAATTCCGCCTATCAAAATTGTCATTATGATAATTTGTTGTCTGTCAATATCCTCCGCCTTGGTAGGCGGAATTTCTGCTAGGCAATCTCATGTTGTTTTTCAAGTTGAATGACTATACTTCACAAAAAACGTCGCAGACTAAACATAGCCTGCGACGAGTGGTCGGAGTGCGGAGA
>CAYJMO010000109.1:0-5055 GCA_964371365.1 uncultured Oscillospiraceae bacterium | reverse complement strand
AAATACAACCTCGTGACCTTCACATGGGGCAACGTCTCGGCGGTTGACCGTGAAAAGGGTCTTGTCGTGATAAAGCCGTCCGGTGTGGAATATGACGAGATGACGGCGGATGACATGGTGGTGGTGGAGCTTGCGAGCGGTGAAAAGGTGGAGGGAGAACTCAAACCCTCCTCCGACACTCCGACCCACCTTGAGCTGTACCGTCGGTTCGAGGGCGTTGGCGGTATTGTACACACACACAGCAGATGGGCGACAATATTCGCACAGCTCGGACGTGATATACCGGCATTCGGCACGACACATGCCGACTATTTCTACGGCGATATCCCCTGCACCCGAAAGATGAGCGCAGGGGAAATATCAGGGGCGTACGAGCACGAGACAGGGTGCGTTATAGTGGATGAATTTTCACATCGCGAGCTAAAACCGGCACAAATTCCGGCGGTAAACGTCTACAGCCACGGCCCGTTCGCATGGGGCGCTGATGCTTACGAGGCGGTACACAATGCAGTTGTATTGGAAGAGATCGCGTTCATGGCATGGCACTGCCAAAACCAAAACCCGAACCTGCCACCCATGCAACAGGAACTACTGGATAAGCATTATTTGCGAAAGCATGGCGAGTCGGCGTATTATGGGCAATAGTTAAATATAGCAAGAAAACCACCGTGGAAACATCTTGTCCCACGGTGGTTTTTGCATTGAATATCTATTTTTGCTATACCCTATTTCTTGGTAAAAAAGGTCACGCCATAAGCGCCGGGGCCGATATGGGTTGCCACAACAGAGCCCATCTGATCGTTAAAGTCCCATGCTTTGTATCCGCCTTTGGAGGTCATATACTCCTTAAGCTCGTCACATGCGCTCTGGTCGCCGCTGTGTGTGAATGCTATCGGGTAGGTATCGTCATAGTCGTTTTCTTTAATATAGTTGAGGATAAACTCCAACACCTTTTTTTTGCCTCGTGCCTTACCTGCCGAGGTGACTGCTCCGTCTGCAATCTGTACGATAGGTGTAATGTTGAGCACTCCTGCGATGGTGGCGGCAGTGCCGGAAATGCGCCCACCCATCTGTAGGTACTTAAGAGTGATAGGTGCTACGGCAAGGCGAGCACGGTCTGCAAGGCTGGTCAGCTCGTCACAGATCTCCTTTACGCCTGCGCCGTCGTCGCGCATCTTGGCTGCGATACGCACCATCGAGCCGAGTGAGACGGTGGCGGTCTTGCTGTCTATGAGGTGAATATCCTCCGACTCAAGGTGTTGTTTTGCTATGACGGCGGATTGATATGTTCCGCTGAGCTTGGAGCCAATAAATACACCGATAATAGTGTCCCCTGCGTCGAGATACTCCTTAAAAATCTTTTCAAATTCGTCCGGATTGACCTGCGAGGTGGTGGGGAGCTTTTCTGCTTTGGAGAGCTTCTCATAAAATTCCGCTTTACCGATGTCGATACCGTCGAGGTAGGTATCCTCTCCGAATAATACGCGTAGCGGTGCGGCATACACACCCATCTTTTCCAGCACGTCGCGTGGAATATCACAGGTACTGTCGGTAACAATTCTTATAGCCATATAAAAAACCTTTCTTAGTGTTTTATAACCTATTATATATTATAGTTATTTTGCCTCAAAGTCAAGAGTTTCGACGAAAAAAGTTAAAAAAATTTAATTAAATTAATTTAATTGTTCTTTCCGGTTGCATTATCTACTTTTGCTTATTGACTGCTCTACAACTGCATCTGTAACGTTTTAATAAAAGGGTAATAACTGTTTATCGAGTATATTTTATTGATAAACGATAATTTTCTGTTGACAATCAATATTTCATGTGTTATTATAGCGGTAGACGAAGATAGTCGATGGAGGTAGGGCAAGGACATGGATGAAAAAAAGATGATATGGGGTGGCTGGAAAAGCATAGTGCTTAGCAAGATAATTGTTGTTGTTTTCGGAGCTATTCTTTTTTTGGTGGATCTACGAGCGCTTTGGATTATTCGGTATATGCTCACCCTGTCGCCTCCCGGAGTTTTTCCCGATATTGCGGTGGAGCTGTTGATGGTGTATCTTTATGTGTGCAGTATCCCTGCCTATGTCGTGCTTTTTCAACTCTTCATGTTGTTGAGTCGAATTACCAAAGGAGATGTCTTCACAAGACGCAACATTGTATGTTTTAGACTGGTGAGCTGGTGTTGTCTTATGGTTGGAATTTTCTCCATCCCTTTCATTGCCGTCTGGCCGTCTCTTGGTCTTGTTTGCCTCGCCGCCGGACTTGTCGGTTTAATACTGAGAATAGTCAAGAACGTGTTTCAACAGGCGGTGAACATGAAAGAGGAGCTGGAGTTGACGGTGTAGCCCGTAAAGAAAGTAAAACAAAGGAAAGAAGTAATGCCTATTATTATAAACCTCGATGTAATCATGGCACAGCGCAAGATTAGTGCCGGTGAGCTGGCGCAGAGGGTTGATATAACCCCTGCCAACCTCTCCATCCTCAAGAATCAAAAGGCAAAGGCAATCCGCTTTTCCACCCTTGAGGCTATCTGTCGTGCACTGGATTGTCAACCGGGCGATATTTTAGAGTACAAAGGAGATGATTTGCAATGAACAACGTAATAAAACTGTCCTCGGTGATGGTGAGCTATATAATCGGATACATCTATGCTATTGGTTTTATCGACTATGAACCGGGTTATCGTTTAGTCTTTTTGATCGTCTTTGTGCTATGGGTCTCGGCGCTCTACTACCTGCGTGCACGCTCCTTTTCAATTAAAGAAGAACTGGAGAGCTATTTTGTGTTGTTATGCCTTGTGATAGTCGGCGTCGCGAGCTGTCTTGAACTCGGAACCATTGCCGGCGATTATGAGACCTGGATATTCTCCTCTCAATTTATGCATGGACTTGCGATCTACTGGGTTTTGATGCGTGCCGGACGGCTTGTCGGCGGTGTTACCGGACGGTTTTTCCTGCTCGATATGTTTAGCGGATATGTCATAATACCGTTTAGGAACTGGTTTTTGCGCACCCTGTCGGTGGTGTCGCTTGTCGGTGATGGTGTAAAACAACGCAAGAGCGGAAGAAAGATCCTGCCGAGTGTTCTCGCCATTGTCGGTGCACTCTGCCTGCTTTTCCTTGTCATCTCGATACTATCCGGCACTGATGAGAACTTTGCCGAGATATTTTCGTTGCAACTGCCGAGCCTTGACGGATTATACCTTTTTTATCTGATTCTCTCGTTGCCGATAGGATGCTTCCTTTTTGGGTTGGTATACGGTGCATTCAACAAACAAAATCGCCCCGATATGGCCTATGTCGTGGAAGCGAGCGTAGGCAGGCTGCGCACCGTCGGCGGTCGCACACTCACAGCGATACTCTATCTTTTTTCGGCGGTGTATGTCGTCTATATCCTTCTGCAGGCGAGCTATTTCGTTGGTGGATTTTATGGACAGTTGCCACAAGATTTCACCTATTCAGAGTATGCAAGGCGTGGTTTTTTTGAGCTTTGTGTGGTAATGGGAATAAACCTATGTATCCTGTTTGTGGTGGCGAAAATCTCGGCAAATCCTCTGCGTGAGCACAGCGCATTAAAGATTGCGTCGCTAATCTTTTTAATCATCTGCATGTTTTTTGCCATAACTGCCGCGTCGAAACTGTTGCTCTATATCGATGCCTACGGCTTTACCGCACTGAGACTGATGTCGAGCTGGGCAATTCTTCTGCTCGCGGTGGCAATAGTGCTGTCGTTCATAACAATTCTGCGACCGATAAAGGCGGTTCGAATTCTTGTATATTATGCAATTGCCAGCTATGCGGTGGTGAGTTTGTTATAAAATAGCTATATTTAGACTGCTTTTAATTGATTTTATTGCTTGTAAGTGATATAATGACCTTAATATACAAAAGGAGGTTTTATGTCGACGAGTTGGAATTTAAACGATGAAAAAGCAAGACTAAGCCAAGCCGTGAAAAAGGTTAACAGCAATATAAAATCAAAGGGTATGGGTCGTGTCCCCGGTGGTGCCGGACAAAAACACCCGACCGTGGATGTCATGACAGGCTATTGTTATGGTGAGTTTTATGATTGGGATTTATACTTTGAGAACATCTATCTCGCCTATTTTGGTGTTCGCAACTACTGCCGCAACAATGTTGAGATATTTTTGGAGCGACAGCTGGAGTCCGGTTTTGTTGCACGCACACTCTTTGAACCGCGTTGGCGACAACATTTTAAGCCGTTTTTGGCACAGGTTGTCTTGTTAGGCATAAAACAGGGGCAAAATGCACTGTGGCTAAAGGATAAATACTATGAAAAACTAAAAAAATATCTTGACTATTGGTTTTGGTACTGTGATCATGACCGCAACGGATTGCCGGTCTGGGACAGCGCCGACCACACCGGAATGGATAATCAGGATCTTCGTGCCGGTAAAATCTACTCCGAAATTTGTGAGGGAGTCGACCTCGCCGCCTACCTTTATCGCGAACTTAAAGCGATGGAGGTCATCGCCGACACACTTGACTTAACCACCGATAAAGTGGAGTTTGCAGAGCAAGCAGAGCGATTAAAACAGCTTGTCAACGATGTGTTTTGGGACGAAAAGGACGGCTTTTATTATGACCGTCATGAACGTACCGGCGAGCTTATACGATATAAATCCGCGTCGTCGTTTGCCGTATTGTGGGCAGGGTTAGCGACACCGGAGCGCGCAAAACGACTTATTGAAGAGCATGTTCTCAACCCGGATGAGTTCTGGCTGGAATATCCTGTCGCCTCTTGGGCAAAAAATGAGAAAGGGTACTACCAACAGCGCAAAAAGAATGAGTGCACCTGGATGGGTGCCTGCTGGATACCGATAAACTATATGCTTATGCACGGTCTTGTGCGTTACGGCTACGATAAAATAGCGCAGGAGATCGCACTTAAATCCTATAACATGGTCATATCAGAGGATGAGGTTCGGGAGTACTACAATGCCGAGACCGGTATCGGACAGGGTATCAACCCGTTCTGGGGTTGGTCGGCGCTTGCACTGTTTATGCCGATGGAAATTATTGAAAAACA
>CAYJMO010000108.1:0-5222 GCA_964371365.1 uncultured Oscillospiraceae bacterium | reverse complement strand
GTCCTGCCGAGTTTAACCGATTTTACTCTTTCCTTGACCATTAAAAATTGTCCTTTCTTTGCTGTTCACACTAATTAGACTTAAGTTACCCTAAGTCCGTCTGTTTTTTGTGTAAATTGCACATGTCTTTCCCTCTTTTTTATCACATTTCTCATATAAAAAAGCACAAAAAAACTTACATAGGCATATATAGCCACTGTAATATATTAGTATATTATACATTATGCTGAATGTCAAGTATTTTTTTACATATCTTTGTAGTATTTTATTTACAGTTAATCGTCTCTACTCCAATCCAATTCTCTCATACAATCTTTGTTTAACCTTGAGCGAGTGCTCCTGTGCTTTTTGTGCACCTTTTTTGAGCACCTCGTCCAGTGTGGTTTTGTCCTCGAGAAGTCGTTTGTACTCCGCTTGGATAGGGGCAAGTTCGTCACATACCGCCTCGCCTACCGCCAGCTTGAACTCACCGTAGCCTCTGCCGTCAAACTCCCGTTCTATCTCGTCATAGCTCTTGCCGGTTACCGCACCGTAGATGGACATGAGGTTGGCGACGCCGTGTCCATCCTCCCGTAGGCTGACCGAGGCGGCACTGTCGGTAACGGCACGCTTGAATTTTTTTATTATCACATCACGGTCGTCTGTCAACAGCACCGTGGCGTTTTTATTGGCATCCGACTTGCTCATCTTGGCGGTGGGTTCGGCGAGGCTCATTATCCTTGCGCCCACCTTGGGGAAATATCCCTCCGGCACGACCATCGTTCCCTCACCGTAGCGTTGGTTGAGGCGTACCGCGATGTTGCGCGCGAGCTCGAGATGCTGTTTTTGATCAGCGCCGACCGGCACAAGGTGTGCATCGTAGCTTAAAATGTCGGATGCCATCAATACAGGGTAGGAGAAAAGACCGTTTTGCGGATTTTTCCTTGAACTGGGTCATGCGAGAAAGTTCCCCGAAAGGTGTAAAACAGCCGAGTACCCATGCAACCTCGGCGTGCGTTCTCACATCGCTCTGAACAAAAAGGGTGCTGTTATTATAGTCCACTCCGCACGCGAGGGTCAGCGCCGCCGACGAACGTGTGGTACGCCTGAGCTCTGCAGGGTCCTGATCCACCGTTATCGCATGAAGGTTGACAATACAGTAGATGCAGTCATACTCTTTTTGTAGCTCTGCCCAGTTTTTAAGTGCTCCTATATAGTTGCCCAGGGTAAATCCCCCCGTCGGCTGAATACCGCTAAATATTGTTTTTTTCATCTTTTTGTGTCAATCCTTTCGATTTTTTGCCTCTTTTCATAACTATAACACATTTGAGATGTATTTTCAATTAATAAATTACGATATTAATTGACAAACCTTAAATTACCACTATAATATAAAATATAGTAATATATAAGGAAATAACAACACAATGAAAAAAACACGGACAAGATTTGCACCCAGCCCGACCGGATACATGCATGTCGGCAACCTGCGCACCGCACTGTACGCCTACCTTAAGGCAAAGCAGGACGACGGCACCTTTATTCTGCGCATAGAGGATACCGACCGAGAGCGCTATATCGAGGGTGCGGTGGATATCATATATAATACCCTGCGCGAGACGGGACTTAACTGGGATGAGGGGCCCGACGTCGGCGGACCCTGTGCGCCCTATGTGCAGAGCGAGCGAGCCGACTGCTATATCCCTCATGCCGAAAAACTTATAGAAAACGGTCATGCATACCGCTGTTTTTGTACCAAAGAACGATTAGAACAGCAACGTGCCACGCAATCACCCGATGTCCCGGCACCGATGTACGATGGTCACTGTAGACATCTCGACGCCGACGTGATACAGAAAAACCTCGCCGACGGTATCCCCTATGTCATACGTCAGGCGATGCCGAAATCGGGCGATGTGTCGTTCAACGACACGGTTTACGGCCATATCGAGGTAGACGCCTCACTGCTCGAGGATCAGATTCTAATAAAGACGGACGGGATGCCGACCTACAACTTCGCCAACGTTATCGACGACCACGCGATGGAAATCACCCATATTATAAGAGGGAGCGAGTATCTCTCCTCCACACCGAAGTACAATCTATTGTATCAGGCATTCGGTTGGGATATCCCTGTCTATATCCACTGCCCGCCCGTCATGAAGGACGCAACCAACAAGCTGTCCAAGCGTAACGGCGATGCCTCTTATGAGGATTTAGTGGCAAAAGGCTATCTTACCGAGGCGCTTGTCAACTACATCGCACTGCTCGGTTGGGGGCCCAAAGACGAGCGTGAGATCTTCACCCTTGACGAGCTTGTTGAAACCTTTGATGTTGCCGGAATAAGCAAAAGCCCTGCGATATTTGACTATGATAAACTGCGCCATATCAATGCTGAACATATACGCGCACTGCCGTTTGAAACCTTTTGTAGCATTGCCACCGATATTATAAAACAGACCGTCAACGATGATTGTGACTTCACCCTACTGTGCACCATGTTGCAAAAACGCACCGAACTGCTAACCGACATACCGGGACAGGTGGACTTTATCGACAGTTTACCGGATTATGACACCGACCTCTATGTCAGCAAAAAGATGAAGACCACCAAGGAGGGATCACTTGAAATCCTACGCGAGTTATTACCGCTTTTAGAGGAATTAGAGGAGTTCTCTCACGACGCTCTTCACACTGCAATATTTGACTTTATAGCAAAAAAAGAGGTCAAAAACGGCATTGTGCTCTGGCCGCTCCGTGTGGCGGTGTCCGGCAAACCATTCACGCCGGGCGGAGGCACCGAGCTCGCGGCGGTAATAGGCAAAGAGAAAACCCTCTCCCGCATTGCCGTCGGAATAGAGCTTTTAGAAAAATCAGTATAAACAAAGGAAAAAAATGATTGATTGTATCGGGCAATCCTGCCCTATATGTAACCGAAGATTTTTAGAGGGTGACGATGTCGTCGTCTGCCCCGACTGCGGTGCGCCGCATCATCGAGATTGCTACAAAGAGCAAGGACAATGTGCCCATAAAGATGTGCACGGCACCGACTTTGTCTGGAAAAAAACTCCTCCCGAGCCGCTTCCCAAGAGTTGTTCCAACTGCAACTCCACCAACGATCCGGGTGCGCCCTTTTGCAAAAACTGCGGCATGCCGATGGACACCCCGGTTCCGGTCGAGATTAAAAGCGATAAGAGTTTTGTGGAAGCAATATCCGCCATCGAGATGTTCGACCGCATCACCGGCATCTCGGACAACGATGAGCTGGACGGAATCAAGATTAAGGACTGGAAGACCTATATCGGTCGTGCCGCACCGCAATATCTTTTCACCTTTAAACGCATGGACGAGACCGGCAAGAAGATCAGTTTTTGCCTCTCGGCGATGTTTTTTGCGCCCTTTTATTTTCTCTATAGAAGGATGTGGCTTTTTGGGGTGATTGCGCTTATCATCGAGATGATATTCTCCATTCCTGCTGCATTTTTAATATTGTCGGAACTGTACAGTATATCGATACCGCTCGAGCAGAACATGTTGTTAATTCTTGCCAACGTCTCTAACTTTTTAATGCTCGCTACAAACGCCGGATGGGGACTTTTCGCCTACTACCTATACCGCAAAACCGCCGCAAAACAGATAAAGAGAATGCGTGAGATATCGCCTACGGAAAAAGAATACAACGACGTGTTGGAGCGCCGTTCCGGACCCTGTAAAGCTGTTTTGGTTGCCGTCGTCGGTCTGATAGTCTTTACCTTGTTCTCACAATTATAATTATAGTCCTTCAACTCCGAAAACCAACACATATTTACGGCAGGAACTTCATCTATCTGCGTTTACTTCTTTGTATTCACGTCTCGATAGTCGAATTTCCTGCCGTACATCTATGTCTTTTTTTAAGTTATGTAAAGGTCTATGTCTTTATCCTACCGTTACTCCGGTGTAATAGTGTGTTAAAATCTGAGAGTAGTTCCAACCCTGATGCGCGTAGAAATATGCTCCCCATTGGCTCATTCCGACACCGTGACCGTAACCATAACTGGTGAATGTGAACACACCGTTTGCGTAGGCTACATCAAAGGCGGCACTTCGTAGGGTGCTACTGCCTATGATGGAGTCGCGCATCGCACGCCCTGTGATAACCTTGCCGTTGTAATGTGTCTGCCCGACGATGGTCATCTCGTTATTATATCCGCCCGAGGTGTGGTTGACGACCTTGAACCATTCGTTCGGGTCGGCGGCACCAACATCAATACCCGCGTTGGCGAGGATTAACGCCCTCACTGCGTCCTCGCTCAGAGTTTTAGAGACCATATAGCTGCTGGCACCTTTGTCCACCGCGCTGTCTACCGAGACAAGATAGGGTAGTGATCCACCCCATACCTCATGCGAGCCGTTTGTCCGCCCTGCGGATGAAGCAAAATAGGGGGTAAAGGCGAGTGAACCACCATATTTAATCGTCTGTCCTATCACCGGCTGTATCGCCGCCGAGATGGTGCTGTTCGGCGCTGAAGTGCCCGCCACCGACGGTGCGCTGACGCCGC
Source organism: uncultured Oscillospiraceae bacterium (assembly GCA_964371365.1). Taxonomy (GTDB): domain Bacteria; phylum Bacillota; class Clostridia; order Oscillospirales; family Ruminococcaceae; genus CAYJBH01. Next base: position 702 of record CAYJMO010000108.1, on the reverse strand, counting down.
GTGCCTGTTCATATAAAATCCATGTGTATGCAGCCACCGCCTGTGCCTTTAATGCCTCGGCAGGCCATGTATAGGTCATCTCTGCTCCCACTATTCGCGATAGTATGTCGAGGGTCGAGCCGGTGGTTTGCACTCCGTTCATGGTTACTGTCAAGTTGCCTCCCGGATCGGGGGTCACGGGAGGTGTCGGGGTTTCCGGCTCACTCGGCGGAGTGGTGGTGTTGCCACTGTCGGTCGACGTGCTTTGCGAGGTGCTTTGAGATGTGCTTTGAGATGTGCTCGAACTGCCGGAACTGCTCGAACTCTGTGATGATGTGTCGCTATCGTCCTCACTCTCGTCCGTGCTATCCCCCTCTTCCGATTGTGAACTGTCGGGGTTTTGAGTTGTATCTCCCGTGTCAATCGCACCGAGTGGTATATCGCCAAGCAAGGGGATATTTGTATCCATCGGTCCGACAAAACTGCCGGCGGCGGTCAGCGAGCCGAGCTCGGTAGCAAGTGTTAAAAAGGTTTGATCTCGATCGGGTGACGCACCACCATTCTGGTTATAGTAGACACTTGGCATCAACGCCGAGGTATTGGTCGTTATCTCATAGTTCTGAGGCAGTTCGCCGACCGGCAGTTCCTTGCCGACCACCACAAGGTTGGTTGTCGACGATTCATTGCTCGGCAGAATGAGGCTCATATAGTTATCATCCTCAC
>CAYJMO010000107.1:0-5244 GCA_964371365.1 uncultured Oscillospiraceae bacterium | reverse complement strand
CACTCTCAAGCATATTTTCAATAAAAATTCCATACCCTCTCGTAGGATCATTCACGAAAACGTGGGTCACCGCTCCGATTATCTTCCCATTTTGCAGAATTGGACTTCCTGACATTCCCTGCACTATCCCTCCTGTCTTTTCGAGTAGTTCTGCGTCGGTTATTCTTATTACCATATTTTTTGTGAAATTATCGCCGGAATGAAAGACTCGCTCTATATCTATTCTGTAGGATTTCGGTCCCTGCTCGTCCACCGTGGCAATTATGGTGGCGGTTCCGGTGACCGTCTCTGCCGGGGTTGCCACCGGATATTCTTCACCCTCAATCGGTACAAAAAGTGAGCCGTAAACTCCGGTATCGTCGTTTTTCAACACATTTCCCCAGGTCGTGCCGGACACAAACTCGCCTTTGAGCTCCCCTGCCGAGCCCGGTTCACCAATCAGTGCACCGGATATCTCGACCGGCACTATCTCACCGGAAAGTAGCTCAATAGCCTGTCCGGTGTCGGTATCACTCACCGGGTGACCGAGACCACCGAACAACATCTCCTCATTGTCCGCAAAGGTCAGCGTGCCTATGCCTGCTGACGAGTCTCGCACCCAGATACCACTGCGATACTCACCGCTTGTCTCGTCACGAACAGCAGTTAAGACACAGGTTCTTTGTTCACCATCACGAGCGTAAACCACCTCTATCGGTCTGCCGTGCGAGCCGGATATTGCGTCGTTCACATCGATGTTATCCACCATTTTATCGTTACCGATAGATATAATTACGTCACCGAGTTTTAAGCCGGCTAACTTACCGGGATTTACATATCCGGTCGAGGACGGTATGTCGGAAAAACCCACCACCATGACCCCGTCGGCAAACATCTTAACCCCAAATGGTGTACCGAGTGCGGTTAGTGTCATCGGCTCGATCTCTTCTACCCTTACCGTCTTTACCGGCAAAACCCCGAACAAATTTAAACTAACGTTATATGAATTTGTGTCCTCCGATGATGCCTCAACAGTGTCGTCAACAGGTTTTTGTGAACTTAAATACGGCATGTTCGCAATCTGCAACTCCCCCCCAGTCACCGAAAAACTGTCCGGCAACTGTGTGTTTAAATACACAACTGCTGCCGTGACAATCAGTGCCAGCGATAACGCGGTCGTTCCAAGCGTTAAAACTATTCTCTTTACTATTTTCACCGTCCACCTCATACGTTTGCTTTTTATTATTAACAATCTGACGGTAAAAATACAAAAATATTAAATTAGCACTTGACAAATATGTATCTAAATGATATCATAATGATATCACACTACAAAGAAAGGAATTTCCCATGAGTACAACACAGACTAATTATAGCGGCGAAAAACTGCTTAATCCATTCCCCGGCGCGGCGGCATTGCTTTTGTTTATACTACTTATCCTCGGATCAACGACACTAATAATAACAAGCGCTATGGCGGCAAATGTTTTCTTGATTATAAGCGGCAGTATAATTTTTATCGTTGTCTGCATACTTTTTGCCGGTCTAAAGGTGGTCAATCCGAATGAAGCAGCGGTATTTTTGCTTTTTGGTAACTACTACGGAACCATCGTAAAGGCCGGTTTTTTCTTCATCAACCCCTTTTGCACCATGTTTAACCCATCGGTCTCCACACCGACCAGTGTATCGTTGAGCGGCAATTCAGCAAGCCTGCAGATGACGCCGAGCAAGAAGGTCTCCACCAAGGCTATCACCCTTAATAATGAAAGGCAAAAGGTCAACGACAACGACGGCAATCCCATCGAGATAGGAGTTATTGTCATCTATCGTGTAGTCAACGCCACAAAGGCAGTCTTTGAGGTGGACAACTATCCTAAATATGTCTCCACACAGGCGGATGCCTCCATAAGACAGGTCGCGCGCCAGTATCCTTATGACATCACCGACGGCGAGGACGAATTCTCGTTGCGTGGCAGCAGCAATGAGGTTGCAAATCTGCTTAAATCTGATCTGCAGTCCCGTGTTGACTTCGCTGGAATTGAGATTTTAGAGGCACGTATCGCTCATCTTGCCTACTCGCAGGAGATTGCCGCGGCTATGTTACAACGTCAACAGGCGAAGGCGATAATCGACGCACGGCAACAGATAGTTGAGGGTGCGGTCGGCATGGTCAAGATGGCACTGACCCGTCTCGAGGACGACGGTCTTGTAGAGTTAGACGAGGAGCGCAAGGCGGCGATGGTCTCGAATTTGCTGGTGGTGCTCTGCGCCAACAAGGACACACAGCCTGTGGTCAACAGCGGCAGTCTTTATTAATATGGCGGAAAAAGAGACAAAAAAACAAATCCCCCTGCGCCTGCCAACAAAGCTTTATGACATGTTGAACAGGATGGCGGAGGATGAATTCCGCTCGGTCAACGGACAGATTGAGTACCTGCTGACCGAGGCGGTCAAAAAACGATATCCGGAATATAATAACAAGAAAAAAGATTGAGAAGATCCGCTTTAAGATTTGTGTAGGACGTTTTTGGAATGGTTTGATTATAAATAATCGGGAGGCAACACCGTTTTGTGTTGCCTCCCGAACATATTCAATTATTTATTCTGCGCCTTAAATATCTCCACCTCGTTCGGGCTCATCTCCGATTTTAGCTTTTGGCTGTCACGGTGGAGGTTGCCGCAGATACAGTTCTCGTTGCCGTTGCCGTCCAGCGGCAGATAGTATCCACACTGGGTACACCGAGCATACAGACCCGGCTTGCGTTTAAACTCCTTGGACATAAATCCGGTCGCCTTCGGTCCGTGACCTATGTAAACAAAATTGCATTTCTTTTTCAACGCCTCCTGCTGGGCGGCTATTTGAGTCTTGTCGACATTCCAATTCTCTAACATTTTTCTAAACCTCACGTTTATATTGAGTATATTATATCAAAAACTATAAAAATAATCAAGTTTTATTTTCAAATAATGGTGTTTGTTATAAATAATCTTGTTAACGAGTCGATTTAGTTTGTAGATACTATTTAATATGGTGACATTGTGATTAGCTTTAATAGTTATGTAGGCACACTGCACAACACCCTTTAATCGATGGGGTTGCAGAACAAGTTTAAGCAAAAGCAGTGAATACTTCCTCGAGAGCAAGGAATATGAAGATATGCCGATTGATGATAAAATAATGAGATAGAAAAGCAATAAAGCCTAAATTTATTTTTGTTTATCTATAAAGTCACTGCATTTCTTTTTACCGTAAACCATCGCTTCATCAAATAGCGCACTTAAGCTCTCATAAGGGGTGTCCTGCGTTATATTATTCCCCATTGCCAATATCATTCTTCCATCCGGTCTTGCATAGGTGTCGATCATAAAACGCACCTCTTGACGAACTTCCTCAACCGTGCCGTAAGGGATGGTTTGTTGTACATCAAACCCTGCCCAAACGCACAAATCACCACCATATTTTTGTGCAACTTCCACCTCGTCCATTGTATATTTTTGTATCGGATGTAGGACATCTAAGCCCATCTCTAAAAATTCCGGAATAAATGGCAGAACATTTCCGCAGGTATGTAACCAAAAATGCATCCCTAAATCATGACAGTGATCAATAAGCTCTTTATAATAAGGTTTGAAAAACTCTCTAAATAGCTCTGTTGAGAAAAAGGGCCCGGTCTGTGTCCCGATATCGTCACTAACAAAAAAGCCATCTGCATTGAGTTCGTTTTTTGCTCTTGTTGCTACCACCTTATAAAAATCGGTAAGTGCTCGAAATAATCTATGCACCTCTTGCGGACTTTCATATAGATCACACAATGCATCTTCCATCCCTCTGAGTGACCAAAACCTTTCAAACATCCAGTTCCACCAGCGGACTAAACGATACCTGCCGTCGTCAGACGGTATAATTTCAGGCATCAAATGAGGGGAATGCGGGTCAGGAAAATCTTCCAATATAGCATTTAGCTCCCCCCAATCCTCAATTGCGGTAATTGCATCAAGTGGCATATCGGGCGGAAAAGGGTTGTCTATGTTCATCCAACGGTAGTTTGGTTCATCAGCCGGTGCATCAAATACTCTGGGGAGATTAATATGTATGGTATTTACATCGCAAGGGTACTCATCGAGCAGCTGTTTGTAAAGCCCCTGTTGTCCTATAAATACATCGGGATTTATCCAGAAATGTAGCATTAAAGGTATACGTGATGCACATCCTTTCCCCTCAATTACCGAAGCAATCTCTTCTCTTTTCAGCGTATTACCGTTCATTATTATCATAACTCCCTATTCTTATCTTAAAGATATTATAGTATAAAACCGCATAGTGAACAATAAAATATTATGCTCAATAACTATACATTCTTGACCTTCCTGTGTATCTCAATTTTTTAAGGAGACTGAATGATTTATAATCTTTTCGATGACTTTAACCCAAAGATAATGCAGCTGGTTCTCCCTACAGAGTTGAATTTTGATGACGCTACACATGGTGTGCGTAGGGTTGAATATTATGAAGTCGAACTCATATCGTCCGGTGACGGCCGAATATCGGTCGACGGTAAAGAACACAAAACCTATCCTCATTCCCTACATTTCCGACAGCCGTCTATGATAGTCGAGGGGAGGGGACAGTATCGCTCTCGCTATTTTAGTTTTGTACAAGACCAGTCCTCTTCTGCCACAGATGGATTGGTTGAAATGCCTGTGGTGTATAGGCTTAACAGCGACGAATTTGAGCGAATCAATGCACTTTTTGACTTGATGTTTTTTGTCTATTACAACGACACATTTGCAAAGAATATTACTCAAAAGAGGATCGTCTTGGAAATAATGGAGACAATGCTGTACAACTGGCATCACGCAACTCAATCTCAAGTTTTCGACACACAGACTATTCGTAATATGCAAAAAGCGATAAACTATATTCACGATAATTTTAGGCAAAAAATAGAGATCGAAAATATTTCGGAGCATTTAGGTTATAGTGTGTCCTATTTCTCACGGGTGTTTAAAAAATATACTGCATGGCCTCCTTTGCAATATCTTAACAATTATCGTATGGTGATGGCAAAAAAGCTGTTGGTCGAAACGGATGAGACTATTGATGCCGTGGGTGCGGACTGTGGTTTTAATAACCCTATTTATTTTTATCGGGTGTTTAAAAAAATCACAGGATCAACGCCAAATCAATTTAGAAAAAACCATAGAGGAATCTAATATAGTCATTCAACTTGAAAAACACACCGAACATAATCATGTCCGGTGTGT
>CAYJMO010000106.1:0-5279 GCA_964371365.1 uncultured Oscillospiraceae bacterium | reverse complement strand
AAAAGCTGCACCCAGCTGTGCGCCATGGTGCCGGTGATCGGAATACCGAACATCCGTCCTGCCATGACGTTGCTACTGGAGGCACACCCCCCTATGTAGGCCGCGCGAGAGCCGTAGTTTGCCGCGTCATAACCTTGAGCACGGCGTGCGCCAAACTCCATCACACTGCAATCCCCCGCCGCACGGACAATCCGGTTTGCCTTGGTGGCAATAAGGCTTTGATGGTTTATGGTGCAGAGTAGGAAGGTCTCGATAAGCTGCGCCTCAATGACCGGCCCTATGACGGTGACAATCGGCTCGTTCGGGAAGATGGGCGTGCCCTCCTCCACCGCAAAGACGGTACAGCTAAACTTAAAATCGGCAAGATAGGACAAAAACTGCTTATCAAAAAGGTTCAGTCCGCGCAGATATTCGATATCCTCGCTCGAAAAGTGCAGTTCATTTATATACTCGACAAACTGTTCCAGCCCTGCCGCAATGGCAAAACCGCCGTCGTCCGGCACACGCCGGAAAAACATGTCGAACACCACTATGTCCTGTTCTCTGCCACAGGATAGGTAGCCGTTCGCCATGGTCAGCTCATACAGATCCATTAGCATGGATAGGTTGCGTTTGTCCGACGTTTTTATCATCTCATCCTCCTGTTAACCTGCTTTGCACGTTGTGCATTCCTGCGACGTTTTAGGTTGTATCTTCTGATCGACAACAGCACCATGGTTGCGTACAACAGCACTATAATCGCAACAATTATCGCTATGACGGTGAATGCAGTGCTCCCGAAAAAGTTCATCACCATCGCCGTATAATACAAAAGGTCACTGCGCTCAAAGCTCTGCGCCGCGATAAGGTCGGCAGTGCCGAGCACCGTATCACCGCGCTTCACGGTCAGGGTGCCAACCTTGTCCCCCTCCTCGATGGGTGCCTCGGCATACTCCGGGAGGTCGTATATTCTGGTCAGCGACCGCTCGTCCTCCTCGTTGCTCAGGAGCGAGAAGATGGACTCTGACGGGTAGAGTAGCAGTGTGTCCGCCTCCTCACTATAGCGTATCGGCACCTGCTCCACCGCCGCGCCTGCCTCGATGACCGGACGCACGGTAAAGTTGTTGTAGACCCAGTTGTTTATGTCGGCGGTTATGTCAAACGCCGGATAGCCGGACAGATCCTCACCGGCGGCATTGACTCCGTCGGAATCGGCGCCCATGACCACCAAAAGATAGTTCTCGCCGTTCTGGGTAGCGGTCGAGATGTAGTTGTGCCCTGCCTCGGGGAGCGTTCCGGTTTTAAATCCATTTACATAGGACTTATAGTAGCGCGAGTTTTCGTCCTGCATAAGACAGGTGGAGACGAGAAGTGTGCCGTTGGGGTGCATGTTGGTGGGGGGTATTGTGTATCGCGAGGAGTATGCCGCGTCCACTAAATTTTGATGTTTAAGTGCCTCCATAGTGATTATCGCAAGGTCGCGGGCGGTGGAATATTGTTGATCATTCCCAAGACCATGCGCATTTTCAAAGTTGGTGTTTGTACACCCGAGCTCCGCCGCGCGCGCGTTCATGTCGTCACAAAAGGCGGCTATGTCACCGCCCGAGAGGTAGTCCGCGACAATGGACGCCGCCTCGTTCGCACTCTGGAGCATCATGCCGTAGAGTAGGTGCTCCAAGGTCACCGTCTCCCCCGAACGTATGTCGGCGGTGGAAATTGCTCCCATGCCGGCGAACTCGTTATATATATACTGGGGCGCTGTTACGTTGACCGACGAGAGGTCGGTGACACCCTCCGCCAACATAAGTGCGGTCATCACCTTGGTGAGCGATGCCGGTGGGCGTGCAACATCCGCATTCTTTTCATAAACAACATCGCCGCTGTCGAGGTTTATCAATATAACCGACTCGGCATTGACCGCAAAAGGCGGCTCAAACTCCGCCGATACCGGAAGGCAGAGCAGTGAGATTGTCATTACAAAAGCTAATACTATTATAAATCTATTGCAAATTTTCATCATCAAAGGTCCTACGTGAAATTATAAAGCGGGGTCTTTTTTTTGTCTCAAGATATATCTTGCCAATATACTCGCCGATTATGCCGAGGCAGAGAAGTTGCACCCCGCCCATGAAGAATATTGCAAAGGTGGTGGAGGTCCAACCGCTTATAGTACTGTCTAAAAAGAACTGCACCACCGTCCAAATTGCCCCGATAAAACCGAGAGCCGCGATAAAAAAGCCGAGCATGGTTATAAAGCGAAGTGGGCGGTTGGACAGGCTGGTGATGCCGTCGATGGCAAGTGATAACATCTTTGAGAGCGGGTAGTGACTCTCCCCTGCAATGCGCTTTGAACGGCTGTACTCCACCGTAGCGGACTTAAAGCCGACAAGCGGCACAAGACCGCGTAGGAAAATGTTGACCTCCTCAAACTCAAAAAGCCCCAAAAGAGCATTTTTGGAGAGCAGGCGATAGTCGGCATGATTAAACACCGTCTTTGCACCCATGGTGTCCATAAAACGATAGAACCCCTCGGCAGTGAAACGCTTAAAAAAGCTGTCACTGTCGCGGTTATTCCGCACGCCGTAAACCACGTCGCACCCCTCACGATACCGTTCAAGGAACTCATCCATGGCGTTTATGTCGTCCTGACCGTCGCAGTCGATGGAGATGCTGACATCACAGTACTTCGCCGCCTCATAAAGACCGGCGAGCAGGGCATTCTGATGACCGCGGTTTCGGGACAGTGAAACACCGCAATAGATCTCATCCTCCTTTGAAAGCTTTTCGATGATTTCATAGGTTTTGTCGGACGATCCATCGTTGATGAACATCACACGGCTGTCGGGTGATACCTTGCCGGAGGATACAAAGGAGAGTATCTTATCACGGAACATAGAGCAGGTCACCGGGAGCACCTGTTCTTCGTTGTAGCAGGGGATAACGATATAAAGTATAGGCAAAGTGTTCATGGCTATTCCTTAAACAAATATTGCTATTTCATTAAATTATATCACATTTTGCTTAATTTTTCAACGAATTTTGACGAAAGAAAATTTTAAAATTATGGAATAGAGGATAATATTCAACAAATACCGCTCTCAACACAATATATAATGGAAAAACAATCTTGAAACGTTTAAGGGAAAGGAATTAAAAAGGTGTTAAAAATATTACGGGCAGGCTATCGGCGCCATAGCGATCGGATAAAGAAGGCGACACCCTACCTATTGCAGTTAGGGGTCGCCGGCTTTGCGTTTATAAGCTCCGGCGCGCCCCTCTTCGGCGGATTGTTCCCGCTCGGAATGGCGGTGGCAACCGGTGCTCGTGATCATTATGCGATATCCGCCGCTCTCGGCGCGGTGCTCGGTTATATGCTGTCGATGGACCTGATGACCGGTATTCAGTACAGCATGGCGATAGCGGTCTCGCTCCTTTTGCGTCCAATTCTCAGCCGTGTCGTCAATCGGGTGGTGGTGATGGGCGCTTTGCCGGTCGCGACCTCACTCACACTGCTGCTTATGAGGGTGTTTTTGCCCTTTGTGACGAGTAAGCAGAGCGACCTGTTCGCCACCGTCTGTGAGATGATGCTTTTGTTGCTTTTCTCCTTTATGCTCTCCATCTTCAGCAGTGAGATTGCTCGGCTTGACAACTTCGCCGACCTGTCGGGCGAGGGGAAAGCGTCGCTTGTATTTGCATTTATCACCCTTTCGTCGGCATTGTTGCGTTTTGAGATTTCGGATTTTAATATCGGAGTGGTTATTATTGCACTGCTCACCTGCCTAATCGGCTACAGCTACGGCGAGCGGATATGCGGTGTGCTGGCGGTGGCGGCGTTGACCGCCTGTTCCATAGCACGACCTGAACTTATCCACTGTGGTGTCGGCATCGCGGTGGGTGGGCTTTTTGCCGGTCTTTTAAGTCACGGCGAGAAATTTGGCATTGCAACGCTGTTTTTTTGTTGCAGTGTCTTTGGTATGGTGCTTGCCCCAAACAGTGGCGCGGCGGCGATGTTCGTGTTGGAGATAATTGTTGCGACGGCACTTTTCATCCCGATACCAAAGGCTTTTTTGCGCCTACACTTCCCGAAAGATCCCTCTAATCCCGATGTGCGCACAGCGGCGAGAGAGTTGTCGGGACGGCTGAAAAAATTTAGCGATGCGCTGTGTGAGATAAACGAGGTGGTGGGCAAGGTGTTTGAGCGCTCCAATATAAAAAAGCAAAATCCTAACAGCATAGCGATAGACTACACCATACATAACTGTTGCAAGGGGTGTAGCGGCTATAACTCCTGTTGGCAGATGTATGGTGACGACACTCAAAAGGCGATGGAGCAGGTGCTGGGTGCTATCTCTACCCGAGGAAGTATCGGGCCGGTATGGTTGAGCGAGGTTTTTAAAAATCGGTGCTCTCGTTCCTTTGACCTTTGCAGTATCCTGCACCGTGCACAGGCAGTCGCCGCGTCGGAACGCACACGAGCGCTTAAAGCGGAGCTGATGAGGAGCACTCTGTCAGAGCAGTTCTCCGCCATGGGTGACGCACTCGGGAAGCTGTCAAGTGAGATCTATCGTGAGGAGAGTGTCGATCGTGGCAGGACGGCAAAGACGATGGCATTGTTTAAAGATTTAGGACTTTCGCCCATCGAGGGGGCGGTGATAATGGAACGCAGTGCAAAGATGCGGGTCAACGTGAGTTGTTGTCGTGTCTTCTTAGACGAAAATCAGCGTGGTTCGCTGACCGAGGAGGTGGGGCACCTGTTGGGTCGGCAATTTTTTCCCTGTGTTATGCGGGATTTCGAGACGGTGACCTCCTTTGATTTTTATGAAATGGCGAAGTTTACCGTCGAGTTTGCCGCGTCCGGCAAAGCGGCGGACAGGAGTGGTATAAACGGCGATATCCTGCGGACTTTTAGTGACGATAACGGCAACGCGCACGCCATCCTGAGTGATGGCATGGGCAAAGGGAAATCGGCGGCGGTGGACGCAAGCGTTGCGGCGGTGCTGTCCACCAAGCTGTTGTCGGCAGGCTTTAAAACAAGCGAGGCGGCGCGGCTTGTCAACGTGGCACTGTCGCTCAAGACAAACGACGAGAGCGGCGCAACACTGGACATACTTTCAATCAATCTTTATAACGGCGAGGGGACTATATACAAGGCAGGAGCCGCCCCAACCTACCATGTGACAAGAGATGAAATTCACTGTATAAATCCGCTCACTCTGCCGGTCGGTATCATGCCGGGTGTCACCGGCAAGGAGGTGCCGATAAAGCTAAATCTCTACGACATGTTGGTGATGGTGAGTGAT
>CAYJMO010000105.1:0-5328 GCA_964371365.1 uncultured Oscillospiraceae bacterium | reverse complement strand
GTGTAGGCACAGTAACAGGCTTACCATCGCTTGGTTTTAGCAGGTTTTTGCTGGCCAGCATCAGCCTGCGTGCCTCGCGCTGTGCCTCATCACTTAGCGGCACGTGCACCGCCATCTGGTCGCCGTCAAAGTCGGCGTTGTATGCGGTACAAACCAGCGGATGAAGTTTCAAAGCACGACCCTCGACCAGCACCGGCTCAAATGCCTGAATACCGAGACGATGGAGTGTCGGCGCACGGTTGAGCAATACAGGATGTCCTTTAATGACACGCTCTAAACTATCCCAAACTTCGGGATGGGTGCGCTCCACCTTCTTTTTGGAGCTCTTGATATTATTGGCAAAACCACGCTCTACAAGGTCTTTCATGACGAACGGTTTAAACAGCTCAAGCGCCATCTCCTTGGGAAGTCCGCACTGGTGCATCTTAAGCTCGGGGCCGACGACAATAACGGAACGACCGGAGTAGTCAACACGTTTTCCGAGCAGGTTCTGACGAAAACGTCCTTGTTTACCTTTGAGCATGTCGGACAGCGACTTAAACGGACGGTTGGACGGCCCTGTGACGGGGCGACCGCGGCGGCCGTTGTCGATAAGTGCATCGACACTCTCCTGCAACATACGCTTTTCATTGCGCACTATGATATCGGGTGCGGACAACTCAAGCAGTCTTTTAAGTCGATTGTTGCGGTTGATAACACGACGATAAAGATCGTTGAGGTCACTGGTTGCAAAACGTCCGCCGTCCAACTGAACCATCGGGCGAATGTCGGGCGGTATGACAGGCACAACGTCCATTATCATCCACTCCGGTTTGTTGCCACTGTTCTTAAACGCCTCGACCACCTCTAAACGGCGCATCAGGCGTACACGTTTTTGACCGGTAGAGTCGTCAATCTCCTTTTTAAGGGTGTCGGACAGCTCCTCTATATCAATCTTTTCCAGCAGTTCTTTGATAGCCTCCGCGCCCATCGAGGCACGGAACTCCTCACCGTAGCGACCGCGCATCTCGCGGTATTCACGCTCCGACAACAGTTGTCCCTCGGTCAGTGAGGTGAAGCCGGGGTCGGTCACGATGTATGAGGCGAAGTATAATACCCTCTCCAAAAATTTGGAGGATATGTCAAGTATTGTGCCTATACGGCTGGGGTTGCCCTTGAAATACCAGATATGAGACACCGGTGCTGCAAGCTCGATGTGACCCATGCGTTCACGACGAACCTTTGCCTTGGTAACCTCAACGCCGCACTTTTCACAGACCTTGCCCTTGTATCTTATTCTCTTGTATTTACCGCAGTGGCATTCCCAGTCCTTTTGAGGTCCGAAAATTTGCTCACAGAATAACCCTTCGCGCTCCGGCTTTAGTGTCCTGTAGTTGATGGTCTCCGGTTTTTTGACCTCACCATGACTCCACTCCCGCACCATGTCCGGCGATGCAAGCCCTATCTTTATAGAATCAAATACCTTTTGTTCCATTAATATTCATCCCTTTCCGGTTGATGTATCCGTCCTGTTTTATGCTATCAAAATGAGTTATTCTTGATCTAAAATCTCATCGGTGAAGTCCACAAGATCCTCTATAGACACATCGTCAAAATCTATCTCATCATCCGGTATGTCATCTTCTCCGAGGTCGTCGGCGTCAAACTCCGCCTCCTCTATCTCAAATTCGTCCTCCACAAGGTCCTCGACGTCGTCGACACTGTATCCGCTGTCGAACTCGCCCTCAACCTCCACTGCATCACCCACATCGAGATCGGCAGGCACGAACGCCGCCTCGTCCTCGTCGAAGTTTTGCTTTAGGTCAATCTCGTTATGCTCATCGTCCAGTATGCGTACATCAAGTCCAAGCGATTGCAACTCACGTATCAGAACCCTGAAACTCTCGGGGATTCCCGGTTTAGGTATCTTTTGACCTTTGACAATAGCCTCGTAGGTTTTAAGACGTCCGGTCATATCGTCCGATTTGACGGTCAATATTTCCTGCAAGGTATAGGCAGAACCGTAGGACTCCAGTGCCCAAACCTCCATCTCTCCAAAACGCTGTCCACCGAACTGAGCCTTACCGCCGAGCGGTTGTTGGGTAACAAGGCTGTAAGGACCGGTGGAACGAGCATGGATTTTATCGTCGACAAGATGGTGCAGTTTTAGGAAGTACATATATCCGACCGTGACCGGATTGTCAAACAGCTCACCGGTACGGCCATCGCGAAGCCAGGTCTTTCCGTCCGGCGAGTAGCTCGCCTCTTTCAAGCACTCCACGATGTCGGACTCATGCGCGCCGTCAAACACGGGGGTCATAATCTTCCATCCGAGCGCCTTGGTAGCATAGCCGAGATGAACCTCCAGCACCTGTCCAACGTTCATACGAGAGGGAACACCGAGCGGATTTAGCACGATGTCAAGCGGACGTCCGTCCGGCAGGAACGGCATATCCTCCTGCGGAAGTATGCGGGAGACAACACCCTTGTTACCGTGACGACCGGCCATCTTATCGCCGACCGATATCTTACGCTTTTGGGCGATATAACAACGCACCATCATACGCACGCCCGCCTGCAACTCGTCGCAGTTTTCGGGAGTAAACACCTTGATGTCGACGATTATTCCGTATTCACCATGCGGCACTCGCAGGCTTGTGTCACGCACCTCGCGAGCCTTTTCACCAAAGATTGCACGAAGCAGACGCTCCTCCGAGGTGAGTTCTGTCTCACCCTTTGGTGTAACCTTACCGACTAAGATGTCGCCGGCGTTAACCTCGGCACCGATGCGGATAATTCCACGCTCGTCGAGGTCACGCATGGCGTCCTCACCGACGTTCGGAATATCGCGTGTAATCTCTTCCGGTCCGAGCTTGGTCTCACGTGCCTCTAACTCGTACTCCTCAATATGGATGGAGGTGAACACGTCGTCGCGTACCACCTTTTCGTTGATAAGGATAGCATCCTCGTAGTTGTAACCCTCCCAGGTCATAAAGCCGATAAGGGCATTTTTGCCGAGGCTTATCTCGCCGTTGGAGGTTGCAGGACCGTCTGCGATGACATCGCCTGCCTTGATTTTATCGCCCAGCTTGACAATGGGGCGTTGATTGATACAGGTGCCCTGGTTGGAGCGCATAAACTTAACGAGGTCATACTCCTCCGTCTCGCTCACGCTTGTGCGAACAATGACCTTGTCGGCAGAAACACTTTCCACCACACCGTCGGCACGGCAGATAACGCAGACACCGCTGTCCACCGCCGCTTTGTACTCCATACCGGTGCCTACAACAGGCTGTTCCGGAATCAGAAGCGGCACCGCCTGGCGTTGCATGTTGGATCCCATCAATGCACGGTTAGCATCGTCATTTTCTAAGAACGGAATCATGGAGGTAGCAACCGAGACGACCATCTTTGGTGATACGTCCATAAAGTCAACCTTTTCCCGTTCAATCTCCATGATGTCCTCACGGTGACGGGCATTGACACGCTCCTTTGCAAAGCAACCCTTATCATCCAATGGCTCGTTCGCCTGTGCGACTACATAGTCATCTTCCACATCGGCAGTCATATAGACTATATCGTCGGTGACTACGCCGGTCTCTTTGTTGACACGGCGGAAAGGTGCTTCAATAAAGCCATAGACGTTGATCTTGGCATAGGTAGCAAGGTAGGAGATAAGACCGATGTTCGGTCCCTCCGGCGTTTCAATTGGGCACATACGACCGTAGTGGCTGTAGTGAACGTCACGCACCTCAAATCCGGCACGGTCACGGGAAAGACCGCCGGGACCGAGGGCGGAGAGACGGCGTTTGTGCGTCAGCTCGGCGAGCGGATTAGTCTGGTCCATAACCTGAGACAGCGGGGAGGAACCAAAGAACTCCTTAATAGCCGCCTTGACCGGACGGATGTTGATGAGCGCCGCCGGTGTGATGGTCTCGGTGTCCTGTGACAGCACAACCATCTTTTCACGGATACCGCGCTCCATACGGGAAAATCCGATACGGAACTGGTTTTGAATAAGTTCACCGACACTGCGGATACGACGGTTGCCGAGGTGGTCAATATCGTCGATGTTGCCCATCTCCATGCCGAGGGTGTTGAGGTAGTTGATGGACGCGACTATATCGTCGAGTGTAATTGTCTTGGGTTGCAGACGGTCGCGGTTCTTGCGGATAAGCTCGGACAAAGTCTCGTCGTCACCGGCGGATTCCTCTATAAGCTCCGACAGGACGGACAAGAACACCTTTTCATTGATGTCGTGTTCACTGCCATCAAAGGGTGTAAAGTCGGCGAGGTATACAGTACCGTTGGATATGATCTTGACCTCACGATCCATGTGCATTACGGTAACCACCTTGACACCCTCACGCTCGATGGCGTTAGCGATGTCAGAAGTTATGGTCTCGCCCTTGGTGACAAGCAGCTCACCTGTGAGCGGTGCGACAACATTATCCGCCGCAACATAGCCGACCACGCGGCGATGCATGGCAAGTTTTTTATTGAGTTTATAACGACCGAAACGGGACAGGTCATAGCGACGCGGATCGAACAGCAGATTGTTGAGATGTGTTTGAGCACTGTCTACGGTGGGTGGCTCGCCGGGACGAAGTTTGCGGTAGGTCTCGAGCAGACCCTCCTCGACGCTGTCGGTCGTATCCTTAGCAAGGGTAGCCTCGATACGGTCATCGTCGCCGAATATAGCACGAATAGTCTCGTTATCGCCATAGCCGAGCGCACGTAAGAATACCGTCACCGGAATTTTACGGTTTTTGTCGATACGGATATAAAATATGTCCGAGCTATCCGTCTCGTACTCAAGCCATGTACCACGGTTTGGGTTCATGGTTGCGGTGAACAGCTTTTTGCCGGTCTTGTCGTAGCTCATGTCGTAGAACACACCGGGGCTACGCACCAGTTGGGAGACGATAACACGCTCCGCACCGTTGATGATGAAGGTGCCGCTGTCGGTCATTATCGGCAGATCGCCCATAAAGACCTCGCTTATATTCACCTCACCGGTCTCACGGTTTAAAAGTCTTGCTTTAACCCTAAGCGGAGCGGCATAGGTGGCATCGCGCACCTTGCACTCCTTTATGGAATATTTTGGGATAGCATCAAATCGGAAATCTATAAAATCAAGCACAAGGTTGCCGGTATAGTCCTCTATAGTGGCTATATCGCGGAATACCTCCTTTAAACCCTCCTTTAAAAACCATTGATAAGAATTCTTCTGAACCTCAATGAGGTTTGGCATCGAGAGCACTTCATTAATTTTAGAAAAGCTCTGACGCTCTGTCCTGCCGAGTTTAACCGATTTTACTCTTTCCTTGACCATTAAAAATTGTCCTT
>CAYJMO010000104.1:0-5442 GCA_964371365.1 uncultured Oscillospiraceae bacterium | reverse complement strand
ATATAAATAATCCGTGCCGAATGCGCACAATAATCCTTCACCTTTCACCATTAGTAATTAGTTTAAACAGCCCTTACCCCTTTTTAACCACCGGGCCGTTTCTTGTGTCCTCTACCGTGTAGCCGAGGGCTGATATCTTCGCGCGTATTTCATCTGCGAGAGCGAAGTCCTTTGCCTTTTTTGCCTCGGTGCGTTGACCGACAAGGTCAATCACCTCGGGCGGTATCTCGTTCTTCTCAAAGAATATGCCGAGTACGTCACAGAGTTCGGTTAGGGTGTCGAGTGCCTCCTGCAAACCTGCCTTGGAAAAGGATTTAAAGGAGTTGATCTCCTTGATAAACTCGAATATGACCGACAGCGCATCGGCGGTGTTTAGGTCATCGTCCAGGGCGGTCAAAAAGTCCTTTTTCACCGTTTCACAGGTCAAATTGAGCGTCTTCCCCTCGTCGCTTGCGTGCTCGAGCTCGCGTTTTAGCAGGTTAAAACAGTTCTCTATCCTCTCAAGGGCGGATATGCTCTGCTCCATGACATCGTCACCGAACGAGAGCGGACTGCGATAATGCGCCGACAGCATCAAAAAGCGGATTGCGGCGTATCCGTACCGCTGTGACACCTCACGTGCCGTGAAAAAGTTGCCGAGGCTTTTGCTCATCTTATTGCCGCCCATATTCAAAAAACCGTTGTGCATAAAGTAGTTTGCAAAAGGTTTTTCGTTGGCACACTCACTCTGTGCAATCTCATTTTCATGGTGGGGGAAGACGAGGTCCACGCCGCCGCCGTGCAGGTCAAAGGTCTCACCGAGGTATTTTTTCGCCATGGCACTGCATTCTATATGCCAGCCGGGGCGACCCTCTCCAAAAGGAGCGTTATAGCTCGGCTCGCCCGGCTTTGCGCCTTTCCAGAGTGCGAAGTCGGTCGGGTGCTCCTTGCGCTCGCCCGGATTGACGCGCGCGCCCTCCTCCAGCTCCTCCATCGGCATGTGACAGAGCTTGCCGTACTCCTTAAACATCTTGGTTCTGAAATAGACATCGCCGTCACTCTCGTAGGCGTACCCCTTTTCCATCAGCGTGGTTATAAGCTCTATCATCTCATCGATATGCTCCGTCGCACGCGGTGTGTAGGTCGGGTCAAGACAGTTTAGACCACGGCGGTCAACGATAAACTCGCTCTCATACCTCGCCGCAACCTCGGCGACGCTGACCCCCTCCTCGGTGGCCTTTTTTATCAGCTTGTCGTCGATGTCGGTCACGTTCATTGCGTGTTCGACCACATTGCCGGTATACTCTAAATAACGCCGTAACACATCATAGACTATCAGCGGTCGTGAATTGCCGATATGGATGAAGTTGTAGACGGTCGGACCGCAGACATATATGCGATACCGTCCCGGCTCTATCGGGATAAACTCCTCTTTTTTGCGCGATAATGTGTTGAAAATTTTCATGAAAATGACGTCCTTTATAATCTACTCTTTAAGGTTTGCCCTGCCGGCATATATATACTCAATGCCTGTCGCGACGGTCACTACCGCCACCAGCCACATGAATGCGTCTATAATGACATGCGCAAACGGGAGCGGATAGCCCATCTGTTCGACACACAAAAATATCAGCCAGAGCAATGTGACCACAATCTGCAACACCGTCTTGACCTTGCCGCCGAACTTCGCCGCGATGATATCTCCTTTGCCCGCCGAGATTGCTCGAAAGGAGGTGACTGCGAACTCACGCGAGAAGATAAGCGTCAAAACAATTGCATTTGTGTATCCCATGTCCATCATATAGATGAAAGCCGCGCCGGTCAACAGCTTGTCGGCGACCGGATCGAGGAACTTGCCGAGGTTGGTCACAAGCCCGTTTTTGCGCGCGATATAGCCGTCTAAAAAATCGGTAAAGGAGGCAAGTGCATACACAATCAGCGCAAAAATGTAGTTGTTCGGTATGCCGGAGAGCTCAAACAGAGCGACCAAAACCGGCACCAGCGCGATGCGAATAAGCGATAATCTGTTCGGTAGATTCATTTTTTGTCAAACCCTTTCAACCTTTAATCCTCTAAAACCTCACCTATGAGGTCGTATCCCTCGACACCCGTGATGTGCACCTCGTATCGTTCAAAAAGCGGCAGGTTTGCGTCGACATAGATCATGCTGTCGACCTCCGGCGCACTATGGTCGTCACGCATTATTGTGCGACCTGTGTGCTCGCACACATCCTCCGCCCAGGCGCCGACCATCTGACCGACACGTTTATTCAGACGTTTTTCCACAACCTCATATTGAGTCTGCATGACGAGGCCTCGACGACGTTTTTTCTCCGCCGAGGGTATCTGCCCTTTCATGCCGGCGGCGGCGGTGCCCTCCTCCTTAGAGTAGGCAAAACAGCCGAGTTGAGTGAAGTGCCCTTCCTTGATGAAGTCTATCAGCATATCCACATCCTCCCGTGTCTCACCGGGGAAACCGACTAAAACGGTGGTGCGAATAACCATGTCCGGCATCGCCTTTTTAAGCATTTTTATAGCGTTTTTAATGGTCTCACTGCCGCCACGGCGATTCATTGCACGCAGGACATTGTCGCTGATATGCTGTATCGGCATGTCAATATAACGCGCCACCTTGGGCAGGTGTGCCATGGTGTCCACGAGCACGCTGTCTATATTTTCGGGATAGGCATACATAATCCTTATGCAGTCAATTCCATCGATATCGTGTAGTGCACGCAGTAGCTCCGGTAGCTCACTTTTGCCGGAAAGTTCCTTCCTAAATGCGGTTGTATCCTGCGCAATTAAGACAATCTCTCTTGTGCCGGACTCGGCGAGCCTGCTCGCCTCATCTACTATGCTCTGTATATCACGACTGCGCTGTTTTCCACGGATGAACGGTATGGCGCAGTAGCTACAGCGGTTGTTGCACCCGTCCGCAATCTTGATGTATGCAAAGTGTGGTGGGGAGAGTATCACGCGATCGCCTGACTCTGACATCTCCTCAATTGGGGCGTGAAAATATTTCTCGTCACTTTTATATATGCTGTCTATTATGTCGGCGATGTCGGCATTTCGACCCGGGGTTACCACCGCGTCCACCTCCGGAAGTTGCTCTAAAATCTCCTTGCCATAACGCTCGGCAAGACATCCGGTGACCACGATTTTAAGGTTACTGTTCTCCCGCTCACGGGCGTTTGCAAGCTGTAATATGTGCTCTATCCCCTCCTGTTTCGCATCGGCGATAAAGGCACAGGTGTTGACTATGGCAACGTCTGCCGTCAACAGCTCTGCGGATAGTATGTGTCCGCGCACAAGTAGATGACCGAGCATACGTTCGGCATCGACGGTGTTTTTTGAACAGCCTAACGGCACTAATGCTATCTTCATCTATCTGTACTTCCTCTCATCTGTGTGACCGCTGTGGTCAATGTTCTGTCGGTTGACCGTGCCGGTCGATGGTTTTATTGACCATAGCGGTCGATGCGTTAGACGGTCTCATGGTCAAAGCAGAGTTCCAGCGCCTTTTTTATATTCCCGACCGAAAAGCCTTTGCGCTGTAATGACAGGAACACCTTTTGACGTTCCCCCGAGGCAAGACGGGTTCGGTAGGTGGTGCGAAGCAGATGCTCGATACCTTGCAGTTCCTCTATCCCCTCGACACAAAGCTCGATTATCTCACGGTCAATGCCTGCCGTTCTCAATCGATCGGCGGCATCACGACGCGACTTATGAGCGCGGTTATAACTCTCGACACGTAAGTTAGCAATTTTTTCATCGTCGATGTACCCCTCGTCGCAGAGCCGGTCTGCAACATCGGTCGCCATATCCCTTTCAAAGTGCCGACACAGCTTTTCAATCATCTCGTGACGGGTGTGGTCACGACGTGCGAGTATAGCAAAAGCCTTTGCTCTCGCCTTTTGGACGCTCACTATCTACCCTTTCTCTTGCGCAGGGTGGTACGGATGGTGCGCAGCTCTGCCGAGCTTTTCGCCATCTGATCCTCGAGATCCTTGAGAATTTTGTCGCAGTAGTTCTCGGTCGAGTTCTTCATGTCCCTCGCCTGAACGTTGGCGGCGTCCTTAACCACCTGCTCCTGATTGACGAGCGATGCCGCCTTTGCCTCGGCGGTGCGGATAATGCCCTCCCCCTCCTTTTTTGCAATCTCAATAATGTCCTTGCGGTCGTTGACGATGGAGCGAGCTTGACGAATTTCCGCCGGCATGTTGAGGCGAATATCGTCGATATACTCGTGTAATTGGTCGACATCCACCATACGCTTTTTTGAAAGAGGGACGGCGATGGTGTCCTCCAACGTCTCGTCAATAAGGTCTAAAATGTCATCGATGTTCATGATATTCCTTTCCTTTTGGGATTTTTCTCACTCATAATCCTGATAATATCGTCCTCAATCTGTTTTGGAACAAAGTCGGTTATCTCCCGACCGAGTTCCACTAACTGGCGCACGATACTGGAGGACAAGAACATAAACTCCGCGCTTGTAGTCATGAAAAACGTCTCGGTGTCCGGCATGAGCTTTTTGTTGACAAGTGCCATCTGGAACTCATACTCATAGTCCGACATGGCACGCAAACCCTTGATAAGTACCTTTGCACCGCGGTCGGCGGCATACTCCACCAACAGACCATCGTGGCTGTCCACCCGCACATTTGGCAGATGCTCCACACTGCGTTTGATAAAATCGAGGCGCTCCTCAACGGTAAAACAGGGATTTTTTTCCGGATGCTTAAGGATAAGTATCACCACCTCGTCGAAGATTGCCGCCGAACGTTTGACAATATCGAGGTGACCACTGGTAAAAGGGTCAAAACTACCGGGACAGATTGCTAAAGCCATACACACACTCCCATCGTATTCGTTAAAACTGAAGTATTAATTCATTATATGTTGCTGTATTTGGATACATACACCGCTCCGTAGCGGTAGTATTTTTCAAAGTGAAGTCCGAGATATTCACCATCCACAATTTCGGTGGACTCTATCATAATAATGCCACCGCTGTTCATCATGGTGGGGAGGATCGGCAACAGCCCCATCAATCGCTCGTTGCCGTAGGGTGGATCGAAGAAGATGATGTCAAACTTTTCCTCCGGCTCAAAAGCACGTCGAACATAGTCAGCAGCGTCCATGTGTTTAATAACCGATTGCTCCGAAAAGCGGACCTTTTCAAGATTTTCTTTAAGCGTTTTTATCGCATCGCGGTCCTTTTCCACAAAATCGCAGGATTTTGCACCGCGCGAGAGTGCCTCTATCCCGAGGGCACCACTGCCGGCAAAAAGGTCAAGACAGCGCGCCCCGTCAAGGTCGAACTGAATTGCGGAAAATATACCCTCCCGCACACGGGCAAGCGTAGGCCGAGCACTGGGCGGGAGCTTGACCTCCACCCCACGTGCCGTACCGCTGATTATTTTGACCATTCCTCTTGCCATTTTACCTCGTTATTAA
>CAYJMO010000103.1:3647-5574 GCA_964371365.1 uncultured Oscillospiraceae bacterium | reverse complement strand
GCATTGTCACCGAATTTGACATTTTAAGGGGTTTACAGGTTTTTTGACACTCTGAGGGTGAAGAACTTCCGTTCCTCACCCTTTAACTTTCTCTATAACCCTTAGAAAACGACCTCCCCATCCCTTTGAACCGGCAGGGTCAGCGTCACCACCGTGCCGACATTTTTAGTCGATTCGATGGAAAGACCGTAGCCTACGCCATACTGGGAAACCACTCTTTTTTGTATGTTTATCAGAGCCACACCCGAGAGCCCCTCGCTCAACCTCAATCCGGTGGCGTTGTTTAGTTTTGTACGCAGATCACCGAGTTTTTCGGGGGCAAGCCCTACCCCATTGTCATGAACTTTAAAAATCACGGTGTGTTCGTTCAACTTCCCGGTTATCTTTATCCGCCCTGCCTTGACATTCGTTATGCCATGCATTACGGCATTTTCCACAATGGGTTGCAACAACATCCTCGGCAGAAAGACCTCGTCCAACTCATCGTCCGCCTCAAACTCTGCGACAAAGCTGCCGGGATATCTGGTATGCATGATCTCGATATACTTTTCCAACACATACATCTCCTCAAACCCCGAGATGAAATCCTGTGAGTTGTTAGCGTACCGCAGTATGTTTGAAAGATTGTCACACATCTCGCCGACCTGGGCTATCCTGCCCATCTCGGCGAGCCTTTTTATTATATTGATGGTGTTGACGGTAAAGTGTGCGTTTATCTGTTTTTTGAGTGATAGGATTATTGCGCGTTGTTTCTCTATTTCCGACTCCTGCATCTTGTAGTTCATCTCGTACAGCGAACGTTGACTGTCCTCCAACCTCAAAATCATGTCGTTTATCTGCCATACCAAACGGTCGAAACTCGCATGTCCCGTCCTGCTCAAAAGGTCACTGTTAAGATCCAACGTCTCGATATTTTCCATCACCGCTATCATGGGATCCAAGAAAAATTTGCCCATAATTCGATAATAAAGCACCTGCAATCCCACAATAAGTGCAATAGTCAGTATTGCCGAGACGGTGAAAATCTGCACCATAGTGCTAAGACTGCTCCCCTCGTCCACCACCAAGATGGAAAATGGAGTCACCTCGATACTACGCAGGTTATAGCTGTCATGATCCGATACGATATTATCTACAGCCGTTCCTATCAGCTCCCGATCGCAGGATGCTACCACCACATCATCTGTAACAAGTGATATATTAAGTTCCCCCTCACCCCCATATTCATTAAAAAGATTTTCAAGGTGGTATGCATTCATGAGGTAGACGAGGGTGCCTATCTGTTCGTCATCCCGAACGATTTCGCGCACATATCCTATATACGGTATACCCTCCACCGTGAGCGTAACATGCCCCGAGATCGTTTCATCGTTGAGGATAAACCCAATCCGCTTTGCCGCAGTGTTTCCGATTGTGCCACGCAACCGCGCAAAACCCTCCTCGTTATCATAAACAAGTATGTCATCCACAAGGCCGTCCGGTTGATAGACCTTGTCTAAAACATCCTTGACATGCGACACACTCTCATGAAATCCCAGCGCATCATCCTGCGACAAAAGATCAATAACCTCCTGGTTAGAGGACAGCATAACCGCGTTGTGCACCAGATTTAAAAAGGTGTTTTCCAACGTGCTTATTATGCTCTGCGACACCTGTTGTGTCAACTGGCGACTGCTGTCTCTCATCCCCTGGACGGTATAATAAAAGAACAAACCCCAACAGAGGAGGATTGCAAAAAGCATCGCAAAAAGCGCGAGATTAATCCTCTTTCTAAGCCCGGAAAAAAGTGAGCGCGTATTTTTATCCGGCATGTTATTCGCCGGATTGGAGTTCTGCCCAGAATTCAAGTATCTCCTCCTCGTTTTGGATTACCTCTTGTTTGTCGTTATACCAATAGTTGCCCACCGACAGCGGAACGGATGAATAG
>CAYJMO010000103.1:1413-3637 GCA_964371365.1 uncultured Oscillospiraceae bacterium | reverse complement strand
ATAGTCTTGTATGTCGTTTCGAGCCGGCCATGTTCCCTCTAATAGATAGGGATTTATCCCCTCACCATCACCGTCCGTCTCCCCCAAAAGCCAGCGGATAAAAAGTTTTGCCGTATTGATATTCTTTGCACCCCCTGCGATTGAGACGGTGTTGGAGGAATAGACCCCATCGGTTGGAACGGCGCCATAGCATACCGCAACATCAAGCCCGACATCACTGCGACGGATCTTGCTGGATATCATGAACGCGAGTGCCCCCACGTCGTCTGAATCGTTGCCGACAATCTCGATAAGTTCGTTGGAACTGGTGGTGAACTTCAGATCGTTGTCAAACATTCTCTCCCAAAACTCCCTGCCGGCGTCAGTCCCCTGCGGCAGTGGTTCACCATAGTGCTCTTGATATGCCGCCGCCATCTCCTCCTCACCTGCCATCACCGCATGGACGAGAGCGTACGCCGGATAGGAGCGCAGAGGGCTGTTCATATAGACCCTCCCTTTCCATTGCGGCTCGGTCAACTCCCACCAATTTTCGATAGGGCTCTCATCATAGATGTTCGGATTGTAAAAGAGTTGTTCCGTCTCTATTACAAAGCTTAAAAGCTCGGCGTTTGCAACCTCGTTGAGTTTTGGTGCGATATCGTGCGGAGTGTACTTATGGATAATGCCGAGCGGTAACATCTCGCCGCTCAAAGCACCGGTGTCGTCGCTGCATATCACTATGTCACATAACACCTCACCCGACTCATAGCTCGTCTTTAAAACATCGACAAGGTCGTGTGCCCTCGTATCATACACCTCCACCGTCAACCCGGGATACGCTTGCTCAAAGCTGTCCTTAACCTCATAAATTCTGGTGGTGGTGCTATAGATTATTAAGGTATCCTCGGCGAGCGCCAGTTCATAGAGTTCGTCGGGCGTCTGCTCCGCATCCAACTCGGCGTAGGTCAGCCATTCGTCAAAAGAGGTGTTCTGCTCCATGTTGCAGGAGACAAGAACGGTTATCGATATAATCAAGACGATGCATCTAAATAATTTTGTCAAACCTATGTCATTTCCTTTCCTATATATATCGTCATACAATCCCTGTCGAGCTTATCGTTTGTCGGGATGTCAAATGCGCCTGCGTCACGATGTTAGCAGTGCCGTCATCGGGGTGTACCCCTACCACATATCATAGCTCTCCTGCATATCATTCAGCAACATATCTATCCCATAGGATTTAAGACCGTCGAGATATTCCTGCCAATCCTCGTCGTCGGCAGGATCTATTTCACCGGTCACAAACTGCTTTAGCATATGCTCGGTGTAGTTCATCAAACGCTCAAAGTCGACAACATTATCCTGAAGCGCATGGTTATATATCGCCGGTGAGAGGGCATACTGTGTCTCATAATCCATGTATGTCCTCGATGCCCTCGCCTCGACATACTCGCTCTGGTTTATCTGAAAACCTTTCCACGAAATCGCCTCGGCATAGTTGTCACGCGTGATAAAGGGTCCGAACACGCCGGAGTTGTCCACATCTCGCACAAGCGTGTCGTTGCCGTCCACCGTAATAAGTGCAGGTGTACCGCTGACACTTATATCCCCTATCGATGCCTCGTTCCAGTCGACGAACTCTCTACCGAAATGACCGACAAGATACGCCTGCTCACTGCACATTATATCCATCAACAGGAATGCCTGTTCCTTGTTTTCAGAGGACTCCGGTATTACACCACCCGGCGTGGGCAGTGTTATATCCTTTATGGCATGTCCGTTTTCATTGCCGTTGGAGAACGGTGGCACGGCGAAATAGTAGCTCAAAAGATCGGGGGAGTTTACCGAGAGAATGTCGGACAGCTCATTTGATGTGAACATCCCGACCGGCGCACGCGCATCGTTACATAGGCTTGTCAACTGTTGAGTGTTGTAGCTAAAGTTCTCCTCTGCAATCAGTCCGATCTCATAGAGCTCTGAAATAAAGACAAGTCCCTCCCGCCATCCGTCGGTCATGGGAGGATAAAAAACACTGTCCCACATCACCGCGAAATATCCGGCGTCACGATGGGCAAGCGAAAAGGAGTTCATCAAAAACAATATACTAAACGTCCCGGCATCGGACGGACTTCCGATAATCGGCACACCCTCGGGATAGTGATTTTTAAAGGCGGTCAACACATCAACAAGTTCATCGGTGGTGGACGGGATGGGTTGATCGATCTCGGCTAACCATCTTGAATTA
>CAYJMO010000103.1:0-1403 GCA_964371365.1 uncultured Oscillospiraceae bacterium | reverse complement strand
ATCCACATGGTTTGCTCAAAGCTGAGCGGCAGATTATTGCCTACCTGCGGCATAAAGTATATGTCATCATTGCCGTTATAGAGAGTCTGTTCAAGGTCATAAGCCTGATAGTTGTCAAAAATCTGCGGTAGATGCTCCCCCTTTTGAGATATCAATGCATCGAGGGGATGTAGCACCCCTTCTTCGCCATACTCTCTCACCTCTTGTGCACTCGGGGCGGAGGATTCAGTAAAAAACACGGCGTCAATATCGGAAAATTCATCGGTGAGCAGTAGCTCCAAATATTCCGAAGTGTAAGCACTCGGCAGAAAACGAATCTCTATCTCAAGACCGCTTTGTTGCTGTAACCATTCAATATAATAACTCTGTTCTATGTCGGCAAGCTGTTCTTCATAGGGGATTGCAACCCTGATCGGCTCGCCGGACGGCGGTTGGATAACCTCGCATCCCACCAGTGGCAGGCAGAACAACAGCGATAGAAAAAACATTGCAATCTTTCGCAACGGTGACCTTAAAATCATCAACCCTCCCCCAGTTCGATCAGCGTTTTCATATAGCCGGAGGGGGACTCGCCGTAAAACTCTTTAAAGACCTTGCAGAAATAATAATAATCAGAATATCCGCACTCATTCGCCACCTCTTTGTACTGCATGGAGGTGGTCAACATTAGGTTTATGGCATACTTCATCCGCAGTGTGGTGAGAAAGCGTGTCAGCGTGGAGTTGTAGTGCCGAGCAAATAGGTTGCAGATGTAGTTGGAGCTAAGCCCAAACGTGCGAGACAGTGAATCCAGCGTGTGTTTAGATCGAAAATCTCCCTCGATATGCTCGATAAGTTTTAAAAATGCGGAGTTGACATTCTCGCTCACCCTTGCCGGTTTCGGGGCTTTTTTGGAGAGCTTTTTTGAAAGGCGCTCCAAAACAATCTGAACCTCCTGCTGTTGCATCGGTTTTAAGATATAGTCAAAGCCATCAAGACGAAAAAATCGTCTCGAATCCTCAAAGTTGGCAAAGGCACTTAGCATGATACACTCGAACGATAAGCCGTCTTCCTTTAACACTTTTATCATGTCAACGCCGTCCATCCCCGGCAGTTTAAGGTCGGAAAAGACAACATCGGGGCGCTTTTCCTTGATCTCGGATATGGCTTTGTCGGGATGTTCTGCCGAACCAACCACCTCAAAGCCGTTATCCATCCATGGGATAGAATTAACAATCTCGTCCAGTATCAGCGGTTCATCGTCCACTACATAAACTGTATACAAAACCCCCTCCTTATCAATGTGTTGTTGTCGCTCCGTGAGCGTTGGTGCAGAGAGGGGGTTTTCAAAACCCCTCCTCAGAGTGTCAAAAAACCTGTAAATCCCTTAAAATGTCAAATTCGGTGACAATGCGCATTATGAA
>CAYJMO010000102.1:0-5595 GCA_964371365.1 uncultured Oscillospiraceae bacterium | reverse complement strand
CTTTTCTGCCTGAAGAGCGACACCGCCAGACAGTATGTCGAAAAGTGGATTCCCATCGTTGCCGCCAGCCAAAGTGTAAAAGGCAACGAGGATGAAGCAAAACTGCTCGCATATTTTGCGGATGTCGTAGAGTACGAATAAGGGCGACTATAAAATGAGTTTATATAGAAATTTAGTTATCCATCACCACAAAAACAAACAACTCCGAACGCTTTACCTTCAAAAGGTCTTGCGTTCGGAGTTGTTTTAAGTTATATTAACTCGACTTTATACATTTAGTATAAATTTGACAATCTCATCAGATAGTCGTACCGGTTCTTTGCGGTGTCGGAGGCTTTATCGAACAATGCCTCTGCACGCTCTGGGAATGCGATGGCAAGACGGGTGTAGCGAGTCTCGCTCTTGATGAAGTCCTCATAGCTCTCGGTCGGTGCTTTGCTGTCCATGATGAACGGATTCTCACCGTTTGCCTTGCGGCGTGGGTCAAATCGGAACAGATGCCAGTAGCCTGCCTGTACGGCACGCTTGATCTCCAGCTGGCTGTTGCCCATTCCGCCCTTGACACCGTGCATCTCACAGGGTGAGTAGCCGATGATGATGGAGGGGCCGGGATAGCTCTCCGCCTCTTTGATAGCCTTGATGGTCTGGTTCATGTCGGCACCCATACCAATGTGTGCAACATAGACATAACCGTAGCTCATAGCGATGGAGGCAAGGTCCTTTTTGCCGATAGATTTACCTGCCGCTGCAAAATGTGAGACATGAAATATCTGACTTGCCTTACTTGCCTGACCGCCGGTGTTGGAGTAGACCTCGGTGTCAAACACCATGATGTTGACATCGTCACCGGAGGCGATAACGTGGTCAAGACCGCCAAATCCGATATCGTACGCCCAACCGTCACCGCCGAAGATCCAAACAGACTTCTTGGCGAGGTACTCTTTTTCCGCAAGGATTGCCTTGGCGGCATCACCGCCACAGCTCTCAAGTTTTGCTATCAGCTTATCGGTGGCGATTCGGTTTGCCTCACCGTCGTTGACCGTTGCAAGGTATTCATTCCTTTCCTCGCAGTCGCAGTCCAGTGCCTCGACCATGGCGATTAAACGCTCACGAATAGCTTTTTGTCCGAGCTGCATACCGAAACCGAACTCCGCATTGTCCTCAAAGAGGCTGTTTGCCCATGTCACGCCGTAGCCGGATTTCTTGTTTTTAGTGTAGGGGGTGGACGGTGCGCTACCGCCCCAGATGGAGGAACAACCGGTCGCATTTGCGACGTACATTCTCTCACCGTAGAGCTGTGTGATTAGTTTTGCATATGCAGTCTCAACACAGCCGGCACACGCGCCGGAGAACTCCAGCAGAGGTTGCTCAAACTGGCTACCCTTAATGCTGAACTTGTCGAAGGTTAGCTCTTTCGGCTCGACGTTTGCAACGCAGTAGTCGAATGCCTCTTGCTGTGCAAGTTGGTCCTCGAGCGGCTCCATAACAAGTGCTTTATTCTTAGCCGGGCAGACGTTGGCACAAAGACCACAGCCCATGCAGTCCAGCGGATCTACCGATTGCGAGAACTTAAACGCCTCGTTGCCTTTGCCCTTGAGTCCACAGGTCAGAGTCGATGCCGGTGCGGCGGCGGCCTCTGCCTCGGTCATTACGAACGGGCGAATGGCGGCGTGGGGGCAGACATAGGAGCACTGGTTACACTGGATACAGTTTTCCGGTATCCATTTCGGTACATCGACCGCAACACCGCGCTTCTCAAATGCAGAGGTACCCTGCGGCATCATGCCATCGGGATTTTTTGCAAAGATGGAAACAGGAATATCGTCACCGTGCATAAGTCCGGAGGGGGTAACAACCTCATTGACAAAGTCGACAAGTCGTTTGTCCTCACCGGTAGCAACCGGCATAGATTTGTTGTCGGTGGCATTCGCCCATTCTGCCGGAACCTTGAACTCAACGATAGCGTCCTTACCGGCATCGATAGCGTTGTAGTTCATCTTAACTATCTCGTCACCTTTCTTAGAGTAGCTCTTCTTAGCCGCCTCTTTCATATAGGTGATAGCCTCGTCCATCGGGATAATCTTCGCGAGCACGAAGAATGCGGATTGTAAAATTGTGTTGGTACGCTTGCCCATGCCGATATCACGAGCCTTGGTGATAGCGTCGACTAAATAAACCTTGATGTTATTGTTAGCAATGTGACGCTTTGCAGAGCCGGAGAGATGCTCCTCAAACTCTTCAGGGGTCCATTGGCAGTTGACAAGGAAGGTACCGCCCGGCTTGATGTCACGGACAATGGGGAAGCCCTTTGTCAGATAAGATGGGGTATGACATGCGACAAAGTCCGCCTTGTTGACATAGTAGGTGGATTTGATGGGTTTGCTACCAAAGCGTAGGTGAGAGATGGTCACACCGCCGGTCTTCTTACTGTCATACTGGAAGTATGCCTGGCTGAACATGTCGGTGTGATCGCCGATAATTTTAATGCTGTTCTTGTTAGCGCCGACGGTGCCGTCACCGCCAAGTCCCCAGAACTTACAGCTGATTGTACCCTCTGCCGAGGTATCGTCATGCTTTGTGATGGGCAGGGAAAGACCGGTGACATCGTCCTCAATACCGACGGTGAAGTTGGTTTTCGGTTCTGCCGCGGCAAGGTTTTCATAGACCGCAAAAACACAGCCCGGGGTGGTGTCTTTGCTTCCGAGACCATAACGACCGCCAACGAGCTTGCCGGCAAATCCTTTTTGTGCCAAAACGGTGGCAACGTCCATAAATAGCGGCTCACCGAGTGCGCCCGGCTCCTTCGTCCTGTCAAGAACGGCGATGGATTTTGCGGATTTCGGTATAGCGTCGAAGAAACGGTTTGCACAGAACGGACGATAGAGGCGAACCTTGACAAGTCCGACCTTCTCACCGGCGGCGATCATATAGTCGATGACCTCCTCGATGGTGTCACATACGCTACCCATAGCGATGATTACACGCTCTGCGTCCGGCGCGCCGTAATAGTTGAACAGCTGATAGTCGGTGCCTATTTCGGCATTGACACGCGCCATCTCCTCCTCGACTATTGCGGGGAGTTCGTTATAATATTTGTTAGCTGCTTCTCTCCATTGGAAGAAGATGTCGGGATTTTGAGCACTACCGCGAAGAATCGGACGCTCCGGATTCAGTGAATTTTTGCGGAAATCATTTATAGCAGAGTGATCCACCATCTTGTCAAGGGTGTCATAGTCCCACGCCTCGATCTTTTGAATCTCGTGGCTGGTTCTAAATCCGTCAAAGAAGTTGAGGAACGGCACGCGACCACGGATGGTAGAAAGGTGGGCAACAGCGCCGAGGTCCATAACCTCCTGCGGATTGGTCTCACATAGCATTGCAAAACCGGTCTGACGACATGCGTATACGTCGGAATGGTCGCCGAAGATGGACAGCGCGTGGCTTGCAACGGCACGAGCAGATACGTGGATAACACATGGGAGTAACTCGCCTGCAATCTTATACATGTTCGGAATCATTAAAAGAAGACCTTGAGAGGCGGTATAGGTGGTGGTGAGTGCACCTGCGGCGAGCGAGCCGTGAACTGTACCGGCGGCACCTGCTTCCGACTGCATCTCGATGACCTTAACCTCACGTCCGAAGATGTTCTTTTTCGAGCCGGCGCTCCATGCGTCGGTCAGCTCCGCCATGACGGAGGAGGGGGTGATGGGGTAAATTCCGGCGACATCGGTGAACGCATAGCTCACGTGCGCGGCGGCGGTGTTACCATCCATCGACTGTTTAGATCTTGCCATTTTCAATTATTCCTTTCTATAATAAACGTCTGTTTAAAACTTAACAATCGTACAGACGACCTCGTCATATTATTGCCGAAGCCGTCTACACTTATATCAATTTATAGGCTGAGTTGCAGGTGGCGCGGCATACCGTTAACTATGACCGGCGCAATCTCACCGAAGATAAGGGGAGTTGCATACTTGACAAAGTCCTCGGTAACATTGTTTTTGGACAGGTCAATCCAGTCGAGCGGTATGGTTTTTTCGACGTTGGCAATCTTGGATACGTCGTAGAGGTCGGTCACACAGTGGTACGGGTCGTCGTTGACACGCTTCAGGATAACCATACAGCCGGTGTGTCCTTCCATGGCTGCCTTGACGGCGGCGGCACCGACCGAGAATGCCTCGTCCACGTCGGTGAGCGATGCAAAGTGGGCGGCACAACGTTGGAGGGAAGAGAGTTCAACAGTTCTGGTCTTACAACCAATCTCGCGCATGATCATCTGGGTGAGGTAGTCAGCGGTTCCGCCGAGTTGCTTATGACCAAATGCGTCGGTGGTGGTGACATGATCCTCTTCCTGCTCAAAGAGGTATTTGCCGGATTTATTCTTCACGCCTTCCGAGACGGCGACACAGATGGCTTTTTTGGTTTTTTGAGCGGCCTCGATCTTGTCGATAAAGGTATCAGTGTCAAAGACATTTTCCGGTAGGAATATCATGTCAGGACCGGGGTTATCCTCCGACTTTGCAAGAGCGGCGGCGGCGGTCAACCAACCGGCATTACGTCCCATGACCTCGATAACGGTGACCATCTTTTGGTCGTAGACAAGACCGTCACGAACCAGTTCCTTGACTGTTGCGCCGATGTATTTAGCGGCAGATCCGAAACCGGGGGTATGGTCGGTAACCGCGAGGTCGTTGTCGATGGTCTTAGGTACGCCGATAAAGCGGATAGGGCAACCGATCTTCTCGCCATAGGCAGAGAGCTTCTTGGTGGTGTCCATCGAGTCGTTACCACCGTTATAGAAAAAGTAGCTGATGTTAAGCTTTTTAAGGATAGAAAAAAGTTTTTCAA
Source organism: uncultured Oscillospiraceae bacterium (assembly GCA_964371365.1). Taxonomy (GTDB): domain Bacteria; phylum Bacillota; class Clostridia; order Oscillospirales; family Ruminococcaceae; genus CAYJBH01. The sequence goes on along the minus strand of CAYJMO010000102.1, from coordinate 744 downwards.
AAACTTCCGGCTTATCGTCAGCATCGGGGAGTTTATAGCGGCAGGAGCCGAGGAATGCAGAGGGTGTACGCTTTAAAAGCTCGAGATCGAGATCGTTTTTAATCTGGGTAGAGAGGTCGACGTATCGCTCCTCCAAAAGACCCTGTATGCCGTGCAACATGCCGTATACGGTCAAACCGTTGTCCCTGGATGCCTTAAAAACGCCCGCAAGGCTGGAGTTGATGACCGACGAGGGTCCGCCGGACTGTCCGATGATTACATTTCCTGTCATTTTTGCATTTTTCCTTTCGTTATTTTATCTCTGCTTTGTATTATATCACAAAAAATAGCGTTTTACAATAGATTAAGTGTCGGTTAACAAAATTTTTTGCAAAATATTAGCCACACGTTATTTTCTGTCGTATAAAAAATTAAAGAGTAAAAAAGGAGACTGTTATGAGCAACAATGATAATGAAAAAAACAAAGCTATATCGGTAGAAAATGAGATTAATGATGAAAATCTAACCGAGGTTGCGGGGGGGAATGCATATCTTGGTACTAAGCACATGGTTACCTGCGCAAACTGTCGTGCCGTTCTACCGAAAGTTGGAGCTGGGCAATCCTATACAAATGCGCTCGTCTGTCCGAAATGTGGCGGCAAAAATTTCAATCCGGTAGGCCGTAGTTATAATGGCGGGTCGGCTAATCAGGGGCGGTAACGGTAAATTATAAACGACACAAGGTAGTAGGGACAAGACTTGTGG
>CAYJMO010000101.1:0-5652 GCA_964371365.1 uncultured Oscillospiraceae bacterium | reverse complement strand
TTTGGTGGACGATAGGGGGGTCGAACCCCTGACCTCCGCATTGCGAACGCGGCGCGCTACCAACTGCGCTAATCGCCCTGAGATAATCCCACCTCTATATTATAGTATATTATTGTGATTTGTCAAGACGTAGAAATATTAAAGTTATCTCTTTTCCGGCATGATTTTTTTTGCGAGCAATAGCAGTACTATTCCTATGATAAAAAACAAAATTAACGAGAGAATAGCGACAGAGCTACGACCGGTCGAGCCCCTTATTATGGCGTAGAGTGCGGGTCCGAGTATTGCCGCAAAACGACCGAATATGTCATAAAAACCAAAGTATTCCGTTGCCTTTTCCTTTGGTATTATCATCCCAAAATATGCTCTTGACATAGCCTGAATACCACCCTGAGCGAGCCCGACCAACACAGCGAGAACCCAGAAGATTATCAGCGCTTCATCGTTGGTCAAGAAACCTTGTTCAACGCCAAAGCCCATATAAAAGCCGAGGATACAGATGATAGCGTAGATGATTGCTGTGATTATAATGCTGTTAAGTGTTCCGATCTTTCCGGCAATTCGGCTGAAAAGTATTGCGAACGGGAATGCTACAAGCTGCGTAACCAACAGGGCGAGAATCATGCCGACAGAATCAAGACCGAGTGAGGCGCCATAGGCGGTGGACATCTTTATGACCGTACCAACCCCGTCGATATAGAAAAAGTAGGCGATTAAAAACAGTGCAACTCCTTTGTTGCGAGCGATTTCTTTTATACATCCCCATAGAGAGACGAAAACTTCCTTGATTTGACCCGATTTCGGCACAGCTCTGCCGTATTCCTGTTTATAGCTACGCAAAATTGGGATGGAGAACACCGCCCACCAGACAGCACATAGTATAAATGATATCTTGGTCGCGGTCATGGCATCGACGCCAAAACCCTCTCCAAAGGTTATAATCACTATCGAGATGACAAACGGTATGGTACTGCCTCCGATATATCCCATCGAGTATGCCCAGGCAGATACGCGGTTCATCCTCTCGGGTGAGGTTATCTCCGGCAACATGCTGTCGTTAAGCATTAGCGAGCCACTAAACCCTATGTTTGATAGCACATAGCCGACCAACAGCGGTTGCCAACCGTCAAAAAAAGCGCACATCGCTGTGGTGATAACTCCGAGAAAAAGAAAAAAGGCAAACAGCTTCTTCTTCATGCCCATATAGTCACCGACCGCACCAAGTATCGGTGCGAGGATCGCCGACGATGCAGTGGCTATAGAACCGCCGACGCCGATCCACATATCTCCGAGACCGTTTGAGACAAGTCCGGTAAAATAAACAGGGAATATAGCCGCCAACATTATTGTTGCAAAGGAGGAGTTCGCCCAATCATACATTATCCAGCTTTTTTCCTGCTTTGTGAACTTGTTGTCACCTTTCATATTTACGACCATTCCTTTCTCAGTGTTTGAAGATTATTAATAATAACCTCCAAAGAGTCTATACATTGTATCCGCCGCCGAAATCCATTTCAAAGCCGGTCGGTAACGATTGATCCTCCATCGTACTATGATAGAATTCGGTCAATAGCTTCACCGCCGGTGCTGTCGCTTCATCAAAAATGCGAAGTAGTTCAGCCGTCTGTCTTTGGTATATAATCTCCTTTTTCATGGAGAATGCCGACCATTTCCCGGGTTTATTTATCCGGTTTTCTGCAAAACTAACAAGCGACACCTTGTCCAGCAACCTTGTGTTGAGATGAAAGTTATCAAGGCAGGTTTTAACATTTCGCGCACTTATGCCGTAGACCGACGCCACAATGTTATAATCCACCGTTCGGGGTAGATAGACGTTGCGGTCTTTGTTCAAACGATCACGCAGTATAATAGCGAGGTCGAGATCGGACTCAAGGTTGTTATGATACTTATAGCTGCCGTCATCTGATTGCTCTATATAAGGATGACAGGCGATATCTAATGAATAGTGGCAACATACGCCTAAAACATAGGCAAGATATTTAGAATACCCTAAACGACCGCTCGATAATAATGCGCCGAAAAAATCCGACGCACTGTTTTTATGTATCTCATAACCGAGTAATGCCGTTTCGTCCGGTTTAAAGACGTTGGAATGAAAAAGAAGGTCCGGACCCTGTAGCCCGAGTCCAAAAAGACGAGCATTGTCCTTAATAATCTTCTTGATTTCATCGTTAAGGTAGGGGAGTATCCCTTGACCAAAACGAAAATGCGCTACAACTGCCGGCATCAATCCTCCATAATATTATATTTGAGAAATATCATCAAGTCGTGCTCGGTCGATAATCTTTATCTGACCGCGAGTCATCTCAATAATTCCCTCATTACTAAAATATTTAAGCAATCGTGTCACAACCTCACGTGCTGTACCGACATCCCGTGCGAGCATCTCATGGGTTACAATGAGCAGTTCATCCTCGCGATCCTGCGAATGTTGCAACAGCGCATTTGCAAGCCGACTATCCATGCTCTTGAAAAGTATCTGCTCAAGCGTCCACATTACCTCGGTAAAGCGCGATGCCATCAGGCGATTTGTGTAGTTTGACATCTCGATGGATTGCACCGAGAGTCGGGAAAATAGGTCGATAGGTATGAGCAAGCAGGTGCTCTTTTCCTCCGCCTCAATATATATGTCAAACTGAATGTTTTTAAGTACACTTGCAGCGGCGAACAGACATATATCACGGTCATATAGGCGATACATGGTAACTTCACGCCCGCCTTCCGAAAGAATATATGCTCTGAATTTGCCGCGCTGTAAAAGCACAAGACCAAGACACTCTCCTTTGTGAGGGAGTATCATGTCGCCTTTTTCAAAGCTTAATTTTCTGCTGTGGGTAATAATATCATCACGATGTTCCGCACTGAGTTTATTCCAGAATGGGAAAAACTCCTGGACGGTCGGTAGTTTATCTGCCCCCATAATGTCTTTCCTAACTGCCTACCTGAAGAATACTTCGGTCGACTATAGATATAACTACATTACAATTATAATGCTTTTACACCGAAATGTCAATCAGATGTGAGGATAATATGGCGATTTTGATATATTTTCCGTTTTGACGAAGATAAGGCGTTATAGCGTTCATTTACACACTGTTCTCACAAAAAATATCACTTAATTTAAAACTTGCCGCCGCCTCCGGAAAACCCGCCACCGGAAAAACTGCTGCGGCCACCGCCACCGCCGCCGCCGGACGAGCTTTGTATCCTTGTTTTTGTAGTTGTGGTGTGGGTGTAGGTATCCTCCATTACGCTATACTGTACGCCACCATCCGCGATATAACTGCCGGTGGAGCCGCCCATCTTGACGCTTTTGAGTTTAGTTTTGTGCACGTTAGCCATACCAAATGCTATTATAAATCCAAATACTCCGCAGAGAAGAATGTCGAACGCGATGTGACCGGCGATATCCAACCAACCGTAATTAATCTTATGCTCCACCGAGCTAAGGTAGTCGTCAAAGCCTCCGTACCAGTTATCGTCTGCGAAATATTCAAGAAAAGATTCCTCTATGTCAATCCTTGTGCTGTCATTAAATAGCCGGTGTGCCTCGTCTCCATAGATTATCAGCCGATAGTCCCGCTCTGCCATGCTGAGCATCAACAACATGCCGTCCTTTCCCTCACCGTATCCGAGGTCATTATCGGCATAAAAGTCGGTCGTGGCATAATACATCTCACTCTGGTTCGATATGAGTTTATAGTCCGCAACGGTCAGGATATAGAACTCGATCGCATATTCCGCAGACAGCGCGTCTGCCTTTGAGTTCAGTGCGGCAATCTCCTCCTCGCTCAAAAGACCGGCAGTATCCATGACATTGTCGATTTCTATATTATTGTAGTTCTCGATAGCCTTTTGCTCTACATTTGTAATGTAGTCGATATCCTTTCTTGTCTCGTCCATAAACAGATTGAAAAACAGGAACGGATTGGATTCAAGATGGGCATAGCTTGCATCATAGAGCGCATCAAAGGTCGAATCAGTGGTGTAAAAATCCCCTAATTTAAACACCTCGAAATCGAGATATTCCTCGTCAAACACCATTAAGAGTAGCTGTTCCGGGTTGTGTAGTTGCCACCTGCCGGACTCTAACAGGTCGTTGCAGGCGTGTTGAAAGCTGTCATAGTCAAGGTAGAGGCTCTCGACGGTGATTATACCAACCGAGACGTTATAGTCCTGCGCTATCGCTATCGATTTTTGATTCAGCAGTTCTTCCTGCTCGGCGGTGAGCATGTCGGCGTCGTCCATAATGTTAGAACTCGTCGAAATGTCGCTGCCCAACACCGGTATAGCGAACAGCGGTAAAATTATTAATATAAAACAGACAATCTTAAGGTTATTCTTCACAACTTCACCTTTCGTAATATTATGAAAACAGGAAGGGGCCGATTATTTGTAAACCTACATATATGATTGCGGTTGCAATTGCTCCAACACTCAATACATAACGACTGTATTTTCCCTTATCACAGGGCAAATCGCCGACAAACTTGCCGGTTTGGCCGTTCATGGCAAAGAGGTAAACCTTCTCTTTATATCGTGTGGTCAACAGCCACACCGGAGCCATGGCATAGCGAACCTCACCGTGTGTGAGATTAATATTTTTAGAGGATATAGTGTTTTTAGAATAGTCGATGACACTGCCACTTACAAGTGAGACGGTCGCTGATGATGAGCGTTGTTCGGCGCGTGGGGTGCAGGTTTTTGCATCTACATCGAACTTGTCGGCAAAAAAACCGGGCATATATGCGGCGGAGAAAGGCACCATCAAACTGTAGTCATACGGCTCGATGGATTCCATATAATCGTCCGGCATCTTGGTGGAACCATCGACCGGTATGTCGTGAAAGCTCACCGAGCCGGCGCGACGAACCTTATAGTGCTCAGTATTGGTAATACGATAGTTGCCGGATGTATGACTGGTCGATTTTTGGGAGTCGAACATAATGTCGGCATCAACCGTGGTGTCAAAAAGCCAAAACGGAACGTACACACCCTTTATTTCGTCGATGTGTGTCTGTGATAAAAAGTCATTCGGTAGAAACTTCTTGTTTTTACAGTGTTCTTTAAGTGCCGCTGTTGCCTCCTCTTTACTGAGCTTAAAGGGGATTACATAGTCGGGTCGCAATGTGCCGGCAAACTGTCCTTCGATAATCGTTTTGTTACCACAGTAGTGACAGCTTGTCGCGGCGGTGGTGGCATCACAGATTATTTCAGCGCCACAGGAGGTGCAGTTGTAGACACGCATGTTCTCCCCGTCTTCGCCCCAGTCGGAGTTGAGGTTCGCTGTGCTCCAGACATTTTCCTCGGGTGGGGGAGCTTGACCCGGGTTGTATATAGCCTCAATCTCGGCGACAGGATATGAGCTGTTACAATGGTCACACTGCAACAGCTGGGTAGAACCGTCAAAGCGAAGCGGAGCGGTGCAGGACGGGCATTGATAGTTGGTGGTATTTTCATTCATATGTATCACCGATTTTAGTTTAATTGTATTTTATTATAACATATATTCATGAAAAAGTAAAATGTGCCGAACAGCACATTTTTCAACCGATTGACTATAATTGAGTAAAAAGAATATATCAGGTCAATACTTATAATAACAAATTATTGATAGGATATAATATATGC
>CAYJMO010000100.1:0-5794 GCA_964371365.1 uncultured Oscillospiraceae bacterium | reverse complement strand
AAAAGAGGTGATTAATTTCACCTCTTTTTTCTATTTTAGCAGTCCTTTAAGTCTAATCATATGTCGCTCGATTTCGGCGATAATTCCCTTGAAAGTCTCGTCATCGGTGCCGGAGGGATCGTCGAGCCCCCAGTTTTCAAAATAGTCCGCCTTGAGATAGGGGCAACTCACGTTACAGCCCATGAAAATGACAACATCCGGCTGTGGGATATCCTCAATCTTTTTATTGAACTGAGTTTTTTCCATGTCAATGTCGTACAACTCTTTTATAAGCCGCACCGCGTCGGGGTTAATCCTGTCCTTAATGATTGTTCCGGCACTGTAGCTGTCAAAAACATCGGCGGCGAAATGTTTGCCGAGAGCCTCCGCCATTTGGGAACGGCAGGAGTTGTGGTTGCAGACAAAGGCGACCTTGGGTTTGCCGTCGCAGTTCAGATTCGGTGGGGTGGTGGGTATATCCGCTTTAGTGCTCATATATCTATGCCTCCTGTTTTAGATTATCTTCATCTACATGGGTTAGCTGTTGCAACAACTTGACTGCGTATGTGCCGCCGTTCGGACTAATTCGGTAGTGTGACCACTTGCCGGCGTGACGACATTCTATAATGCCACTCTCACACAAAATCTTCATGTGATAGGAGAGCTTAGACTGTGCAATGTCAAGCTTGTCGGACAAAACACAGTTGCATTGCTCGCCGTTTTGCAATAACCTTATTATTGACACACGTGTGGGGTCACACAGTCCCTTGAATATCTTTGCAACGGACTCGTTGTCGGTGGAAATATTTTTAAGCATCAACTTCTCCTCAAATCAATTTTATTTGATGTAATTAAATGATATACTATAATTGATTAGATGTCAACAGTTTGTTTGACATTTTTTTGTATTTGTGGTATATTTGTTGGAGTTTTATTGAATTGAAAGGTGTCTATGAGCATATTAGAGGTCAAAAACCTTAACCACGGCTTTGGTGACCGTGCTATATTAAAGGATGTGTCCTTTCGCCTTTTGGCAGGGGAGCATGTCGGTTTTGTCGGCGCGAACGGTGAGGGGAAATCCACCTTTATGAACATCATCACCGGCTCGCTCATGCCGGACGAAGGGGTAATAGAGTGGAGCAAGAACGTCAAGGTGGGCTACCTCGACCAACACACAGCACTGTCAAAAGGTCAGAGTGTTCGGGAGGTGTTGAGTAGTGCTTTTTCGTCGCTGTACGCCTTAGAACAGCGCATGACCGATATATGTGAGGCGATGGGTGAGGCGGACTCCGACGAGCTGGAGAAATTGATGGAGGAGCTCGGAGAGATACAGGATCTTTTGACCGCCCACGACTTTTATGTGTTGGATGTCAAGGTGGAAGAGGTTGGGCGCGCCCTCGGTTTGGAGGAGCTCGGCTTTGATCGAGATGTGACGGAGCTCTCGGGAGGACAGCGCACAAAGGTTCTGCTCGCAAAATTACTGCTGGAAAAGCCGGATATTCTGCTACTGGACGAGCCGACCAACTACCTCGACGAAAACCATATAGAATGGCTTAAACGCTATCTTATCGAGTATGAGAATGCATTTATACTCATCTCCCATGATATTCCTTTTTTAAACAGTGTCATCAACTTAATATATCATGTTGAGAATGCAGAGCTCACACGTTATGTCGGAGACTACGACAGGTTTTGTGAACTGCATGAGGCGAAAAAAAGTCGCCTTGAGTCGGCATACAAACGTCAACAGCAGGAAATAGAGGAGCTTAAAGACTTTGTGGCGCGTAACAAGGCGAGGGTTTCCACCCGCAACATGGCGATGTCACGTCAAAAAAAACTGGACAAGATGGAGGTTATCGAGCTCGCGCGGGAAAAGCCCAAACCGGAGTTTCGTTTCAAGGAGGCACGAACCGCCGCCAAATTTGTCTTTAAAACCAAGGATTTAGTGATAGGATATGACCGAGCCCTCACAAAACCGCTCAACATTGAACTGGAGCGCGGTCACAAGGTGGCGCTAATCGGCGCAAACGGTATCGGAAAAACCACATTGCTCAAGAGCATAATAGGGCAGACGAAACCAATATCCGGAAAGAGTGAGCTTGGAGACTACCTATATATCGGCTATTTTGAACAGGAGAGAAAATACACCGACTCCACCACCTGTATCGAGGAGATATGGCAGGAATTCCCCGCCCTTGACCAACGAGAGGTACGCGCCGCACTTGCGAAATGCGGACTGACCACCAAGCATATCGAGAGTATGCTAAAGGTTCTCAGTGGCGGTGAACAGGCTAAGGTGCGCCTATGCAAGCTGATAAACAGTGAGAGCAATCTGCTGCTTTTAGACGAGCCGACCAACCACCTCGACGTCGACGCGAAAGCAGAACTAAAACGCGCCCTTAAAGAGTATAAAGGGGCTGTTCTGCTCATATGTCATGAGCCGGAGTTTTATACCGATATTGTTGGGCAGGTCTGGAACTGTGAGGAGTGGTCGGTGGGGTAACCCTTAATCCTTTTTCATGCTAAGAGATATCCGACCCTTTTTCCTGTCGACCCCCAAAACCCAGACCGTCACCACGTCTCCGACCGATAAAACCTCGCTCGGGTGTTTAATGTATCGGTTGGTGATACGGCTGATATGAACTAAACCATCTTGATGAACCCCGATATCGACAAATGCACCGAAATCCACCACATTGCGCACCGTGCCGGTGAGTTCCATTCCGTCAGTCAGATCGTCAATACCGAGCACGTCGGAGCGAAGCAGTGGTTTTGGCAGTGTGTCGCGAACGTCGCGACCGGGGCGTAACAGCTCATTGACCATATCGGTCAATGTAGGTCGACCTATGTTTAGTAGGTCGGCTATTTTTTGTGCGCCGAGCTCTGATATTTTATCCTCGATACCGGTGATTTTATCGGTTCCTATATCGTCATTTTTGTAGCCACAGAGCGATAAAAGCTGTTCGGCAGCAGTGTAGCTCTCGGGATGGACTGCGGTGGAATCGAGCGGATTGACCCCGTCGGTCAATCGCAAAAATCCGGCACATTGCTGATATGCTTTAGGTCCGAGTTTTGGGATTTTCAAAAGTTGTTTGCGTGATTTGAATGCGCCCTCTTTTTCGCGAAAAGCGACAATGTTTTTCGCGGTTGTTGAGCCGAGACCGGCGACATGCATTAAAAGTGGAGCGGAGGCAGTGTTCAGCTCCACTCCGACCGTATTAACACAGTATTCCACCACGCCGTCCAGCTCGGCAGTGAGCTTAGCCGGGGGCATGTCGTGCTGATACTGCCCGACACCGACCGCTTTGGGGTCAATCTTGACCAACTCGGCAAGAGGGTCCTGCAAACGGCGTGCTATGGATACCGCACTGCGCAGGTTTACATCAAATTGTGGAAACTCCTCGGCGGCGAGCTTTGAGGCGGAGTAGACGCTCGCACCTGCCTCATTCACCACCATGTATTCCGGGCGTATGTTGTCCTGTGAAAGCTCTTTGAGTAGCTGGGCAACAAACATCTCGGTCTCCCGTCCGGCGGTGCCGTTGCCGATGGCTATGACCTCTACTCGATGTTTTTTTATCAGTGACTTTATTGTTGCGCTCGCCGCGGCAACCTTACCAAACTGTTCAATAGGGTAGACGACCGCGGTATCAAGCACCAGTCCGGTCGCATCCACGACAGCGACCTTGCAACCCATGCGGTAGCCGGGGTCGAGCCCCATCGCGACACGTCCTCTTATGGGCGGTTGCAGAAGTAGTCCTCGTAAATTTTGACCAAAGACCTTTATAGCACCCTCCGACGCAACATCGGTCAGCTCTGCCCTTATCTCACGTTCTATCGAGGGATGGATAAGGCGGGTATAGCCGTCCTGCGCCGCCGCTTCGACCTGTTCGGTGCAGGGGCAGTGTCGCCTTTTGACAAAGATATCCTTAATAATTGCGATTGCCTGTTCTGATGGTAGATCTATCGATATACGCAAAAACCCCTCTTTTTCACCTCGGTTAAGAGCGAGGATACGGTGACCTACAGTCTTTTTAACCGATTCGGAGTAGTCGTAGTAGGTGCTGTAGACGCTGTCCTCTTCCTTTGTGGCGGTGCTTTTGAGCAGGGCATTGTTGCGGTAGAAAGCGCGCAGACGCTGGCGTAGTCTCGCATCGTCGGAAAAGCTCTCGGCGAGGATATCACGTGCACCGGCGAGGGCGGAGTCAACATTGTCGACCTCCTTCTCGGCATCGACATACTCCTGTGCTAAAACAAATGGATCATCGCCGGTGTTCTGCTCTAAAATTCGCAGGGCGAGTGGCTCCAATCCCCTTGCCTTTGCGACACTGGCACGGGTCTTGCGCTTTTGTTTGTAGGGACGGTAGATGTCCTCAACCTCGGCAAGAGTCATCGCTTTTGAGAGGGCGGCGGCAATCTCGTCTGTCATCTTGTCCTGCTCGGTGATGGAGTTTGTAACCTCCTGTTTGCGCGTCTCTAAGCCTCTGAGATAGGCAAGTCGTTCGCTGAGTTCACGCAACACTTGATCGTCCATTGAGCCGGTGACCTCCTTGCGATAACGTGCGATGAAGGGGATGGTGTTCCCCTCGTCGATGAGTGAAAGTGTCGCGGTCACAATGTCGGTTTTCAGATTGAATTCCTTTGAGAGTATCTCAACAATATTCATGGTATTATTCCTTATTTTATTTTCGAAAACAGTATAATATATTGTTGGAGGAAAGTCAAATTTTGTTTTTGTAAATTGTGGTCATGTATTAATATAAAACCACTAAAAACTCATTGACACATCAAATTTGTTATACTATAATAAATAAAGGGAAAGTTTTATTTTATTTACATATGAAAGGAATAAAAGTTATGAGAAAAGCATTTATCTGCCCCTCTAAATATGTTCAGGGGGAAAACGAACTGTTAAACCTCGGTTATTTTGTGGGGACTTTCGGTAAATCTGCACTTTTGATTGCGCACAAGGACGATGTAGGACGTGTCAAGGCACAACTTGACAGCACATCGGAGAAATTTTCCGTAACATTTGTGGAAAGTAACTTTGGCGGTGAATGCTCCCGCGGTGAGGTTGCAAGACTGCAGGGTATAGCCAAGGAGAAAAATTGTGACTGTATCATCGGTCTCGGCGGTGGCAAGGCTATCGACACTGCGAAGTGTGTTGCAGAGGGTAGCAATCTCATTATCGTTCCGACCATTGCGGCAACCGACGCACCGACCAGCCACTCCGCTGTGCTTTACACCGACGAGGGTGCTTTTGATGACTATGCCTACTTCAAACAGAGCCCGAGTGTTGTTTTAGTCGACACCACCGTCATCTCGAACGCTCCGACAAGATTTTTAGTCTCCGGCATGGGTGATGCACTTTCTACATATTTTGAGGCGAGAGCTACCTCTGCCGCATATGCTAACGTCAACGCAGGTCTACCCTGTGGCGCTCGCGAGGGCTTTTGTGATAAAGCTTTCAGCACAAAAACCGCTCTTGCACTTGCAACCCTTTGCTATGAAACACTGCTCGCCGACGGCGCAAAGGCCAAAGAGGCGAACGATGCCAAGGTGGTTACACAGGCACTGGAGAACATTGTTGAGGCGAACATCCTGCTGTCCGGTCTCGGTTTTGAGAGCGGCGGTCTTGCCGGTGCTCATGCTATACATGACGGTCTGACCATCTTAGAGGGCACACACAAATATTTCCACGGCGAAAAGGTTGCATTTGGCACAATAGCTCAACTGGTGCTGGAAAATGCCCCGACAGAGGAACTGCACGAGGTCCTTGACTTCTGTATCTCCATCGGACTGCCGATCTGCTTAGAGG
>CAYJMO010000099.1:0-5929 GCA_964371365.1 uncultured Oscillospiraceae bacterium | reverse complement strand
CCCTCGGCGGTGTTGCAAATGCCTATAACATTACCCCACAAAACTACATAATAAATCGGCACGGCGACCAGGCGTACATGGAGGAAATTATCCGAGACGCCGGTGGCTGTACCGATTTTATTGCGATTATTACCTACCCCGACACCGACACCATGATACCGAGCGAATACCGCTACAGCTACTTTTTGATGGATAGTGGGGTGGTGGATGAATTTGCTAATGAGGAATGGGAATAAGGCTGATATCTATGGGCATAGTGGTAAAGGCTGTATCTGTCAGAATTTAGCCCACAAACGCGTTGTGTACCGCTACGACCGCCTTGTCCACCTCCGCCTTGTTGATGAGAACCGATATCTTTATCTCGCTGGTGGATATCATCTTGATGTTTATGCCCGCCTCATACAGTGCCTCAAACATTTTAGAGGCGACACCGCTGTGGCTCTGCATTCCTGCGCCAACTATCGAGACCTTGGCGACGTCGTCCGACACCACAACACCCTTTGCGCCGTGCTTTGAACAAAACTCCTCCATCATCCCTTTGACCAGCTCAATCTCGGTTCCCGGGACTGTAAAGGTGATGTCCTTTGTATTCTCGCGACCGACACTCTGAAGAATAATATCTACATTTATCTTATGCTGTGCGAGGTAGGAGAATAATTTGAACGAGGTACCGGGTGTGTCTGACACGCCCACTATCGAGAAAACCGCCACATTTGTGTCCTTAGCGACACCTTTAATTAACATACCTTCCACTTCGTTCGTTACCTCCTTAACTACTGTACCGGGGTTGTTTGTGATACTGGATAGAACCTCCAGCTCCACATCGTACTTTTTTGCAAGCTCGACCGAGCGGTTGTTGAGCACCTGCGCACCGAGCGAGGCGAGTTCCAACATCTCATCAAAGGTTATTTCATCAAGCTTTTGCGCATTTTTGGCTATTCTTGGGTCACAGGTGAAAACACCCTCGACATCGGTAAAAATCTGACATCTATCCGCCTTGAGTGCCACCGCGACCGCAACCGCACTGGTGTCACTGCCGCCACGACCGAGAGTCGTAATGTCGTCGGAGCTGTTTATACCCTGAAATCCTGCGATGACCACAATGTGATTCTTCGCAAATTCATTTTCGATGCGCTCCGGGTCGAGCCGTGTTATCCTCGCACGTTGATGGTGACGATCGGTGTGAAAACCGGCTTGTCGTCCGGTCAACGAGATCGCGGAATAGCCCATCTCGATAAGTGCCGCCGCAAGCAGTGCCGCCGACATCTGTTCCCCTGCCGCAAGTAGCGCATCTCTCTCACGAAGAGCCGGCTTTGCGGTCACCTCGTCGAACTTCTCCAACAGGTCATCGGTGGTATCCCCCTGTGCCGAGACCACCACCGCAACGCTGTTGCCGGCGCTGTAGGTGTCTGCCACAATCTTAGCGACGCGGAACACCTTGTCCCTATCGGCGACGGAACTGCCACCGAACTTCTGTACAATAATTGCCATCTAATCTATTCTCCGTACCTTGGGTTTATCGTTACACGGCGAGAGCCGCATTATGCCGTAGTCACTTATATCCTTATGCTCCGCAATGCCCTTTTCGGCATGCTGTAAAAAGTCCTTAAGGTGATCCTTGGTCACCACCGCCATTATTGTCGGCCCTGCGCCACTGATATATACCGTCCTTGCGCCCCAGCTCGGGCAGAGCTCAAACATCAACTCACCGCCGCGTATCAGCGGCAATCGATATTGTTGTTGCACCCGATCGCGTGTCGCAATCTCCAAAAGGTCATACCGTCCCTCACAGAACGCCGCGGTGGCAAGTGCACTCCTGCCTATGTTATAGACTGCGTCGGCAAATGGGAGCGACGTTGGGAGCACCGCCCTCGCCTTTTCGGTGGAGAGCTTGAAGGGTGGAACAAACGCCACAAAACAAAGGTGCTCACTAATAGGTTTGCGGTGGTAGTGCAGTTTGTTCTCGTCATACACACCGGTCACAAAGCCGCCGAGCAGTGCCGGTGCGACGTTGTCGGGGTGACCCTCTATCTCGGTCGCCTTGTTGAGCAGTTCATCGTCGGTCATGGGGTGACCTAACATCTCGTTTGCGAGAAGTAACGCCGACACTATACACGCCAACGAGGAGCCAAGACCCCTTGTCGATGGTATCGCCGGCTGTTCGATAAGTCGCAGACCGCTTAACGGCTTTGCACATTCATCAAACAGGTTTTTTATGGTGGAGTATATGAGGTTATCCTCACCGGTAGAAGCACCGGGCGCAGCGGTTATCTCAATGCGGTCATATTCCTCCGCCATGACGCGGTTGTGGATGCTGAGTGCGAGCCCCAGACTGTCAAATCCACTGCCGATATTTGCGGAGGTTGCGCTGACCTCTACAGAATACATCATAGCTCGGCCACGTCGGAAAGTGCAGATAAAGTTGCCGCCTGCGGTGCTATCTCGTTGTAGCTTTCCACTCCCCAGCACAGAGTATCATGGATCGATGTGCCGATGTTCACGCACTCGAGGATATCGGACACAACTGCGCTCGCGGTGGCGACACTTCCGGCGCCTTGACCGTAAAACATCACATCACCCAGCATGTTACAGGAAGTGACAAGACCATTGTACACACCATGCACCGACGATAGGACGTGCTGTTTTGGCACGAGCAACGGCGACACTCCACAATATAGCTTATGCCCATCCATCCTTGCATATGCAATCAATTTTATGGACATCTCTCTCTTTTGTGCGGTGCGTATATCATCAAGGGTTATATCCCTGATACCGCGCGTCGGAATAACGCACGGCGGCAGATAATTTTTAAACACTATCGATGCGAGTATTGATATCTTGCGCTGTGCGTCTGTTCCATCTATGTCGGCGCTTGGGTCTGCCTCGGCAAAACCTTTTGCCTGCGCCTCACGCAGTGCCTCGTCAAAGCTTAGCCCCGACCTCTCCATGCGGCCGAGTATATAGTTGGTGGTGCCGTTCATAATGCCGTACACCGCCCCAATTTTATTGGTCGTAGCAATCATGCGATGTAGTGGCGATATTATCGGAGTGCCGCCGCCGACGCTCGCCTCGAACAAAAAGCAGACTCCCTTGTCCTTGGCTATAGCTATGAGTTCGGTGCCGTGCTCCGCCACTAAATGCTTGTTGGAGGTGACGACACTCTTTTTTGCTTTTAGACATGCCTTGACGTACCCATAGGCGGGCTTGACACCACCCATCGTCTCCACCACCACCGATATTTCTTCATCGTTCAAAATGTCGTTTATATCACTGGAAAAATCCGCCTTGCAGGGGTGAGAGGAGAAATCGCGCAGATCTAAAACTCGTTTAATATTTATTTTTTCGCCGGTATTTGTGTTGATGTGATCACCGTTTTGTTCCAGCAGTTCATAAACACCACTGCCTACAATGCCAAAACCGAGGATTGCAATATTTGTCATTAAAACTGTCTTCCCTTATGTGTTAACCTTTGATTATTTCGCCACTTGACGGACCACCTGCCGCGTTGGATTCGTCGGTGTCGATATGCACAGCGGTCGAAAAAGAGTCGGCAACACGAACAACAACATCGCCAAGGATGGTGGAGCGCTCATTTGCTCCACATTTGAGGCTGATTATCTCTTTATCGGCAATACCGAACTTCGCCGCATCCTCAGGGGTGCAGTGCAGGTGACGCTTTGCTACTATAACGCCCTCGCTGAGGGTGACCTCACCGGCCGGGCCTTTGAGGACGCAACCGGGCGAACCGGCAACGTTTCCGGACTCACGAATAGGGGCGGCAACACCGATACTGCGCGCATCGGTGAGCGATATCTCCACCTGTGTCGCCGGACGAACCGGTCCGAGGATGGACACGCCGACTATCTCCCTTTTAGGTCCCGTCACGGTCAAACGCTCGTGACATACATATTGACCCGGTTGGGACAGTTCTTTTTTGTTGGTCAGCTCATAGCCTGCGCCGAAAAGAATTTCGAGATCTGATTGGCTCACATGAATGTGGCGAGCCGAAGTTTCTACCATAACGTTCATTTTTATAATTACTCC
The DNA here is from genome assembly GCA_964371365.1 of uncultured Oscillospiraceae bacterium. Lineage (GTDB taxonomy): Bacteria > Bacillota > Clostridia > Oscillospirales > Ruminococcaceae > CAYJBH01. The sequence goes on along the minus strand of CAYJMO010000099.1, from coordinate 1,885 downwards.
TTATTGATGTTTTTTTCGGTTTCGCCACATGGTGGCGAAATTTAAACGTTTTCCGTTTAAAAGAAACAAAACTCGGAAGTTTGAAAATCTATTTTCAAACTTATACTCCCTTAATAATAATCTATTTAGCGTATTCTGTTGCACGACTTTCACGGATGACGTTCACCTTAATCTGACCGGGGTAGGTGAGCTCGTCCTCCACCTTTTTGGCGATATCCCTCGCCATGATAACTATCTGGTCGTCGGTGATATTCTCCGGCTTGACCATTATACGCACCTCACGTCCCGCCTGCAATGCAAAGCAGGTCTCGACACCCTCAAAGCTCTTGCCTATCTCCTCCAAGCTTTCAAGGCGTTTGATATAGCTCTCGAGGTTTTCACGTCGTGCACCGGGGCGAGCCGCACTGATAGCATCCGCCGCCATGACGATGAATGCGAGCGGTGTGGTAGCAGGGACATCACCGTGGTGAGCCTCGATAGCGTGAATGATTGCCTGATTTTCCTTATGCTTTTTGGCGAGCTCTACGCCTATTGAAATGTGGGTACCCTCCACCTCGTGATCCAATGCCTTGCCGATATCATGCAGCAGTCCGGCGCGCTTTGCCTGTGGCACATTTATGCCGAGCTCCGCGGCGAGAAGTCCGGATATATAGGACACCTCAAGGGAATGTTTAAGCACGTTTTGACCGTAGCTGGTACGATATTTTAAGCGACCGATAAGCTTGACAAGGTCGGGATGAAGTCCGTTGACACAGGCGTCCATGACAGCCTTCTCGCCCTCGCGCTTGATAACCTGATTGACATCTTTACGGCATTTTTCCGCCATCTCCTCGATACGAGCGGGATGGATACGACCGTCTAAGATTAACTTTTCAATAGTCTGGCGTGCAACCTCACGGCGCACCGGATCAAAGCTGGAGATGGTTATTGCCTCCGGCGTGTCGTCGATAATGAGTTCAACACCGGTCGCCGTCTCCAGTGCACGAATGTTGCGACCCTCACGACCGATTATACGTCCTTTAAGGTCATCGTTTGCGATGGGGATAACCGAGACGGTCACCTCGCTCGCGTGGTCGGCGGCGCAACGCGATATTGCCGCCGAGATGTGCTCACGCGCAAGACGGTCACAATCCTCCTTGCACTGCACGTCGTATGCGGATATCTTCACCGCCTTTTCGTGAGAGAGTGTCTCGTCCAGTTGCTGCATCAAAAGAGTTTTTGCCGATTCGGTAGACATGCCGGCGAGCTGTTCCAATTTTGAGAGTTGGCGCTCCTTTATCTGCTCTATCTCCGCAAGTCGCGCATTTAAAAGCTCGGTGCGATTTTTGAGATCCTCCTCCTTTTTCTCCTGGGTGGTGATACGTTTATCCAGTGCCTCTTCCTTTTGGTCAAGGCGACGTTCACCTCGTTGGATTTCACTGCGACGGTCCTTTATCTCCTTGTCCGCCTCACTGCGTAGTTTAAAGATCTCGTCCTTCGCCTCGACACTTGCCTCTTTGCGGCGTTGTTCCGCCTGCTTTATAGCGTCGTTAAGCAACTTTGTCGCCTGTTCTTTTGCACTTCCGAGGATATTTGCGTCACTTTTACTGCGATAGTTAGCGCCGAGAAAGAAAGCCACAGCAATGGCAATCAAAGCAAGCACAACTATCACCACGATTACGATGGGTGGCATAGTTTTGTTTCCCTTTCCTTTAATTTTGTCTAGTTTATAGTCATTCAAACCCGAAAAACGATACGAGATTGCCGAGCAGAAAGATGTGTTGGGTTTCGGGGTTGAAGGACTATAATATTCAGTTTTGTATATATTGAACGGAATGCTCCAATAAATCTATACTCTATTATGATACCAAAATTTGTGGTAATTTGTCAACACATTTATTTCACA
>CAYJMO010000098.1:0-6054 GCA_964371365.1 uncultured Oscillospiraceae bacterium | reverse complement strand
AACCCACACGACCAGCTTGGAAGGCTGGAGTTCTACCACTAAACTACATCCGCATTTATGAGAACATTGACTTGAATATACTGCCGTATTATTATACTACATAAGTTGAATATTGTCAATGATTTTAGAATAAATATGTTTGACACCTCGTCTATTGTAACGTAACACTTGAAAAAAAGCTAATTTGGTGTTACAATAAAGCAAAGTATAAATTATAGGAAAAATTAGATGAAACTCGGAATTTTAGGTTTGCCGAACGTCGGCAAAAGCACACTTTTCAACGCTATTACCGGTGCAGGTGCCGCCGCTGCGAACTACCCTTTTTGCACCATCGAGCCGAATGTCGGCGTCGTTCCGGTGCCGGATAAACGCCTTGACGCACTTGCCGAGATGTACAACCCGAAAAAATACACCCCTGCCGTCATAGAGTTTGTGGACATCGCCGGACTGGTGCGCGGTGCGGCAAAGGGGGAGGGCCTCGGGAATAAATTTCTGTCCCACGTGCGTGAGGTGGACGCGCTTATCCATGTCTGCCGCTGTTTCGAGGAGAGTGATGTGGTTCATGTGGACGGCTCGGTCGACCCGGTGAGGGATATCGAGACCATCGACATTGAGCTCTGCCTATCCGACCTTGAACTATGTGAACGCTGGCTGTCTAACAAGACAAAACAGGCAAAGGGTGACAAGAGTGCTCTTGCCGATGCGGAACTGTTAAAACGCCTGTGCGCACATTTGGAGCAGGGTAAAAATGCACGCAGTTTTGAGCCGCTTACCGACAGTGAGCATGAGTTTTTCGCAACAATACCGCTACTTTCCGCAAAGCCGATAATCTACGCCGCCAATATTTCGGAGGATGAACTGCTGTCGGGAGAGGAGAATAAATATCTTGCCACCGTAAAAGCCCATGCCGAGAAGGAGCACAGCGGTTGTATAGCCATCTGCGCGAAGTTAGAGGCGGAGTGTGCGGTGTTACCTCCGGGTGAAAAAGAGGAGTTTTTGTCGGAGCTCGGAATTGAGGCGACCGGTCTTGATCGCCTAATTGTTGCGAGCTATGACCTACTCGGACTAATCAGCTACCTCACCGCCGGTGAGCAGGAGGTGCGCGCCTGGACGATAGAAAAGGGTACAAAAGCCCCCGGAGCGGCAGGTAAAATTCACACCGATTTCGAGCGCGGCTTTATCCGTGCCGAGGTGGTTGCTTTTGACACACTGATGGAGTGCAAAACAATGTCGGCGGCAAAGGAAAAAGGGCTTGTACGCAGTGAGGGTAAGGAGTATGTCATGCAGGACGGCGATGTGACGTTGTTCCGCTTTAATGTGTAGTTATGAAAAAAAGAGTAGTATTGATCATACTGGACAGCCTCGGTATCGGCTGTGCGCCGGATGCCGAGCTTTTCGGTGATCTTGGCAGTGATACCCTTGCCTCGGTGGCGCGCTCGGAGCATCTGCACCTGCCCAACCTCACCGAGATGGGATTGTTCAATATAGATAAAGTCGATTGTAAAAAGGATGTTGCACACCCAAATTCAGCACACGCCCGACTGGTGCCCAAAAGCATGGGCAAGGATACCACCATAGGGCACTGGGAACTGTGCGGCGTTCGGTGTGAGCATCCGTTACCCACATATCCGGACGGTTTTCCCGATGAGATAATAACCGAGTTTGAGCGTGCAACAGGACGAGCGACCCTGTGCAATGCGCCCTACTCCGGCACCGATGTTATACGAGACTTCGGTGAGGAGCATATGAAGACCGGCGCATTGATAGTCTATACCTCGGCGGACAGCGTGTTTCAGATTGCGGCGCATGAAGAGATTGTGCCACTCGAGGAGCTGTACCGATACTGTGAGATAGCTCGCGGTATACTCGCCGGCAGGCATGGTGTCGGCAGGGTCATAGCAAGACCGTTTGTGGGCGAGGACAAGACCTGCTTTAAACGCACCACAAATCGCCATGACTACAGCTTAGAGCCACCGGCCGACACCCTGCTCGACCGTTTAAAGTCAAAGGGAGTGAGTGTCACCGCTGTCGGGAAAATATACGACATTTTCGCCGGTCGCGGTATCACCAAAAGCATAAAAACCGCCGGAAATACCGACGGAATGGAAAAAACTTTGCAGACAATAGCCCAACAAAAGGATGGGCTTATTTTCGTCAATCTGGTGGACTTCGACATGTTGTACGGACATCGCAACGATATCGACGGTTATGCAAAGGCACTGGTCGAGTTTGATCGTTTTTTGCCACAACTGCTCGCCGAGCTGTCGGACGAAGATATGTTGATAATTACCGCCGACCACGGCTGTGACCCAGGCACCCCCTCCACCGACCACTCACGCGAATGTGTTCCGATGTTATGCTATGGCGCACCGCCCGAAAATCTTGGAACACTCGAGGGGTTTGGCGCGGTTGCAGAGATAATTGAGAAAGAGTTGTTAGATTGAGCCGACAAAAATTATTGCGCATACGGGATTTGATTGCCCTCTTCTTCCAAAACATAAAGGAGGAGGGGGTGTTGTTCACCCTACAGAAGCTAAACAGCTTTATTAAACGACGCACGCGCAGTCGACGCGGTCGTTTTCTGCCGAGCTATGAGGAGCTGGAAGAGCAACGTGAGACCATCGATATCGGGCTTATCAGCCTGCTTGTTCCACTCTACAACACCCCTATGGAATACCTTGAACAGCTCTGCGACAGCCTCCAGCTACAGAGCTACAAATTTTTCGAGGTCTGTATTGCCGATGCCTCCGACACGGAACACGGCTATGTCGGTGAGTATATAAATTCACTTAACGACATGCGTTTTCGATATTTAAAGGTGAAAAACAGCGGCATAAGCGCCAACACCAACGCCGCCGCTACCCTCGCGACCGGCGATCTTGTGGCGTTCTGCGACCATGACGACCTGCTGTCGGAGGATGCGTTTTATCACGTCATTACCGCCTTTGTAAAGACCGGTGCGGATTATCTCTACTCCGACGAGGCGCTGTTCGACGACGATTACAAGCTCCCCACCGCCACCCACTTCAAGCCGGATTTTTCCCCTCACTATCTGCAATCCTGCAACTACATCTGCCATCTGAGCGCGGTGCGTCGCTCACTATTTATGGAGCTCGGCGGTCTTCGTCCGGAATTTGACGGCGCACAGGACCACGACCTTATCCTGCGTGTCTACGACTATGGCGCGAACTTCTATCACATTAAAAAAATACTCTACTACTGGCGCGTTCATGCCGAGTCTACCTCGGGCGGCACCGATGCAAAACCGTATGTCACCTCCTCGGCATTAAGGGCGATAGAAGGTCACCTAAAACGCAAAAACATTCGCGGTGAGGTGACCGAAGGGCTGTTCCCCTCCACCTACCATGTAAAGTATCGGGTGATGAACGGCGTGAGTGTGTCGATAGTGATACCCACCTGCGACCACGCCGAGGATCTGCGTCGATGTGTCGAGTCCATCTATCAAAAAACTAACTACCGTTATTTTGAGATAATACTGGTGGAAAACAACTCCAAAGAGGATAATACATTCGAATTATACGAAGAGTTGAAAAATAAACACGACAACCTGAGCGTTGTGAAGTATGAGGGGGAGTTTAATTTCTCTAAAATCTGCAACTTCGGCGCTTTCAAGGCAACGGGTGACCATATACTTTTACTCAACAACGACATGGAGGTCATCGCTCCGGATTGGTTGGGCGAGATGGTCGGCTACTCCTGCCGTGAGGAGGTCGGCGCGGTCGGCGCAAAACTGCTCTACCCCGACGGTCGGATACAGCACGCCGGAGTGATAACCGGCCTTGGAGGTTTTGCCGGACATAGTCATAAATACTATGCCGGCGGCAAGAGCGGATATATGTTCCGAATCGGGTGTGTAAACAACTACAGCGCGGTGACCGGCGCATGTCTTATGGTAAAGCGTCGCCTTTATCGCTCGTTGCGAGGGTTGGACGAGGACTTCGCTGTGGCTTTTAATGATGTTGATTTTTGTCTGCGACTGTTAAAACATGGTCTATATAATGTATACACCCCCTATGCCGAGCTGTACCATCATGAGAGTTTAAGCCGTGGACTTGACAACAAAGGGGATAAAAAGGAGCGATTTAACGGCGAGCGTGAGCGGTTGAAATCACTTTACGGCGAGGACCTAAAAAAGGATAGATTTTATAATCCCGGTCTGACCCTCGATTCCGAGGATTTTGCGGAGAACATGTCGGGAATATAGCCTTTAAGATCGTTTATAGTTGAGTGATTATAGATAGTAATCTATTAAAAGGTCGGTAACCATCCCGTAGCTTTTCAGGCCGTCACTCTGACCGTTGCTCTGTAAAAACCCCTCATACAACGTGTCGGCAACCTCGGCGGCGGCACTCTTATACTGTGCCCAGTAGGCGCTGTTATACTGCATATCCGCCAGTACATAAGGGTGCAGGCTGTTGTAAATATTTAGCCATGCATCATAGTCCTCACGATATAGATTATTGGAAAGGTTGATGTAAGCGAGCAAAAAACCGGAGTATTCATACGCAGGTATGTCGGAAAAATCACATGCGAGTACCGCCAAAAAGTTGCAGTCCTGTTCCGGTGCGACACCGCGAAGATGGGCGAGTTCGTGCGCAATGGTGGAGGGCAGGGTGCTCGCCGGTTGCGCATCGTTGACGTTCGCCTCACCGGTCAAGGGGAAGAAAAAGCCGGTATAGTTCAACTCACTCATCAGCGGTGATATTGCGAGCGGTTTCGCGGTGTACTTCGCACCGATAAGGGAGGGGTATTCCTCCTCTAAATTATCATAGAGGTTTTCCCCAAGCGAAAAAATCTCCTCCTTTGAGACTGCAAAAACGCCGTTTTCATCCCTTTCGACGAGCGGTGCTGACTCGTTTAGCTTTTGGGCAAAAAGGCGCGTTGCATCTTCAAGCTGTTGCACCGAGACGGGGTTTGCGGTTGCAATCGCCGAGACCGGACTCTCGATGTAGTAGTTAGCGCCCCACACTGCCGACATCATAGCGGCTATTATCAGCACCACAACGACAAGATTTAACAACATATTAAGGAGCATTCTAAGCCGAGATGAACGCGCTTTTATCAAACGATAAACCGTGAGTAATATGTAAATCAACACGCCGCCGACAACCACCAACATGACCGCCTCTGCAAGCGAAAAGGGGAAAAAGTACGCAAGCCATCCGACGGCAGCCTTGTAAGGTGTGCCGATATAGTTCACCAAAAATCCGCTGAAAGCAGGCTCGGTGCGAAAGATAAAGAACACAACAAGAAATAAAGCCAACGATATCGCTAACCATATTCTTTTCATTTTCAATAAAGTTATTATCATAGATCAATGATATCACAACATTGTGAAAAAGTAAAACAGTTTTCGCAGTACAAGGTACGCGAAAACTGTTTTGTATAGTTAAAAACCTATTTAATCTGTCCCATTACTTCCTCGGCGAAGTTGTCCTGACGTTTTTCAAGACCCTCGCCCTTTTCAAAGCGGACAAAGCAGGCGATCTCGATGTCGCCACCGAATGCCTTGCCGGTGTCGGCGACGTACTGAGCGATCGTCCTATCCGGATCCTTGACAAATTCCTGCTCTACCAAGCAGAACTCTTTGTAGTACTTCTTGATGCGTCCTGCGACCATCTTCTCTGCGATCTCACGCGGTTTGCCCTCGCCCAGAGCCTGTGCGGTGAGAATTTCTTTCTCCTTCTCCAGCACATCGCTCGGCACCTCTGCCGGATTTACATACTGCGGATTAACTGCAGCAATCTGCATTGCAATGTCACGACCAAACGCCTCAAACTCGGCATTCTTCGCGACCGCATCGTCTGTCTTAAATCCAACCAAAACAGCGTGTGTGCCGCCACCGTGGATATAGGAGACGCTCACGCCCTCGAAACGCTCGAAACGACGGATTTTCATGTTCTCGCCGATGACCAAAATCTTCTCTTGAAGTGCGAACTCAACCGTCTCGTCGCCCATCTTCATCGCCATCAGTGCGTCGACGTCGGCAGGGTTTTGTGCCGCTACGACACCTGCAAGATCCGCAACAAAGGT
>CAYJMO010000097.1:0-6057 GCA_964371365.1 uncultured Oscillospiraceae bacterium | reverse complement strand
ACAAATTTTGTTTGAGCGCGTTTGCTAAAGCTATGTTTGTGGTTGTTTTTTGTTAGCGTTCTGTTCAAACGAAGTTTTTGTGCAACATTTTTTTGAGTATACCTTTTTCGACATCCTGACCCTAAAGTTCCCTTTTTACGGGACTTTAGGGTGTTAAAAGGATATCGGGAAAAATCTTTATCCCTCTATGCTCGCCTGCTCTATATCCTCTACATTAATTTTAATCAGTTGGTACACCACCGACAGAATCGGCAGGGCGAGGAGCATACCTGCCGCACCGAACAGACCACCGCCCACCAACACGCCGGACAGGACATAAGGTCCCGGCAATCCGATGGAACCGCCGACCACGCGTGGATAGATGAGATTGCTCTCCAACTGTTGAAGTATGATGATAAAGACCAAAAACCAGACGGCGCTCATCGGGTCGACCATTAAAAGGATAAAGGCACTGGGCACCGCACCGATGATGGGACCGAGGATCGGTATCACGTTGGTCACGCCGATTATCACGCTGACAAGCGAGGCATAGGGCAGTCCGATAATGCTCATGCCGATAAAGCAGAGCACCCCGAGAATGACCGCCTCGGTGAGTTGACCTACCACAAACTTGGAAAAGACATAGTTCGATATTCTTGATATCTTGAATATCCTGTCGCGTGCGCGTTTGGGCGCATACGCCTTGACCATCCTTGTTGCCTGCTGTGCAAGGTGACTACGCTCCGCCACGATATAAATCGAGAGAATAAGCCCGAAAAATATGTTGCCCGCCGCCCCGCCAACACTGGCGGTAAAGTCATAAACCTGTGGAAAAACACCGGTCATAAACAGCTCGAGCAGCTCGTTAAAATTCGCGGTTATCTGTTCATAAAAGTTGCCATCGCCACTCAAAAAGTCGGGGAGCAGTTCCGGTGGTATGGCAGAGACTACGCGCTCTAAGTTGCTCGCATACCCTTCTAAGTTGCCGACAAACAGCCCCACACTGTCCACAAAGCTCGGTATAAGTATGCCAAAGAGCGCCGCCACTATCAACAACAATAGCAGATAGACCGCCACCACCGAGAACCCTTTCGCGAGTTTTGGTCGCTTATTCTTAAACAGACGAGAAAGTCCGTTTTCAAACACCTCGGCAGGGCGAGACAGCACAAAGGCGATACAAAATCCTATCACTATGGGCTGAATGACCGACGAGACCGCGCCGATCACCGAGCTTACATCCTCTAACCTAAATATCACCGCAAACAACATTGCCGCATAGGTTATGGCAAGCAAAACCTTTTTAAATTCGCCTTTACCCATTAAAAAATATTCCTCTTAATTATCTCGCGTTGCTGGGCAACGACTTAAAGCGTGTCGCCTCCACCATCTCAAGTCCGGTGTCGTAGTCCAGCTGACGTGCCTCATAGTCGTTTTCACTCTGTCTTGTGTAACCGGTGTATGCCCATGTCTCCTTACGGCAATCCTCCTCTTTGCGCCAGTAGCGACGCTCCCAATAGTAGCCGCGGAACGGGTCACGCGTGGTGTTCATGTTCTCGAGGATAAGGTCGTGGAGTTCCACCATCTTATTATAGCATTGCGGATTATCGATGAGATTATTCATCTCATGAGGGTCGGTTTCAAGATCATAAAATTCGTCGGTGCTCAAAAGGTTGATCGAAAGTTTATATCGACCGTCAAAGACGGCACGCAAAGGCTGAAAACCGCCAAAACCGTCGTGGTCTACCTCGTACCGTCCGAACTCAATAAAGCTGTAGCGCGCCTTGTCCTTTTCCGTTCCTTTGCATAGCGACAGCACGCTGTCACCGTGGAACAGGTTCGGCACCGGCACACCGAGCATCTCAAATACCGTCGGTGCAAGGTCTATGTGTGAGGTCGGTGTCGCAGTCACGCCGCCGGCAGGTATATCGCCGCCGCTGATGAAAAGCGGTATTCGTGCAACCTCATCATAGACACAAGGTCCTTTGTTGTTGATACAGTGGGACTCCAGTGCATCGCCATGGTCGGAGGTGTAGATGATATAGATGTCCTCACCCGTCTCACGTATAGCCTTGACAACCCTATCTATCTCATTGTCGACAAAGCTGTTGCATCCGAAAAAGAACGGGCTTTTAATGGTGACCTTTTCTCGGTCGGCATCTATTCGATCCCCTGCCCATGCCCTTTGATAGCTCGGCTTGCCGTCTAACGTATCCTTGACGTTGGGCGCGAGCGGGAATTCATAGTCTTTATACTGTTCCCAGTATTCACGAGGGCAGATAAAAGGACCGTGAGGTTCGTCGTAGGACACGGTCAAGAAATAGTCCTCGTCTTTATGCTTTTGAATAAAGTCGATGGCGCGGTCGGAACAACGGTGACCGTAGGTAAACTCGGCAGGGAAGTCGTGCTTTAACATGCTGTTTTCATCGCGAGAGAGCACACGCTCCTCCTCGGTGAGTTCATCGAGGTAGTTGCGCATGTCATACCAGTAGTCCTCATCCCAGCCGTCCGGGCATTTCCCAAGACCGAAATAGTCGCCGCCGTCCAGATGCCATTTGCCGATATAGGCGGTGTGTATCCCGTTATCAGACAGTCGTCTGCCTATATTTTTGACATCGGCGGACAGTGCGACCGAGTTGGTCCAGCCGTTACAGGCGTGGGGATACAGTCCGGTAAAAAGACCGGCCCTTGCCGGTTGGCAGACCGGTTGGGTGGTATAGGCGCGCTCAAATCGCATTCCGCTCGCCGCCAACGAGTCAAGACCCGGTGTCGAGAGACCGGTCGAAACATTCGCGTTCACCATATCATAACGCTGTGTGTCGGTCATGATAAAAACCACCTTAGCCATAATACTTTTTCCTTTTACCTATCTTTCTTACAATACCAATATATCATATTATTCATAAAGTGGCAATATGTTTTTGTGTTATTGTTAAGCTAAGTTTATTTTAGATACCGTTTCTCGAACTCCTCAATCGGTATCGGTTTGGAGAAGTAGTATCCCTGACCGCTTTTGCAGTCAATTTCCTTTAGTTGTTCCATCTGTTGCGACGTCTCAATACCCTCCGCCAAAAGGTCACCTATGCCGAGGCTTTTGCACATCTTTATCGCATATTCGACGATGGTTGACGACCTTAAATCGGTGCAGATTTTATCGATAAGGCTTTTGTCAAACTTTATCTTGGAGAACTCCATCGAGGTCAACATGCGAAGGTTGGAATACTCCGCACCGAAATCGTCGAGCGAGACGCAAAAACCGGATTGCTGCGCCTCCTTTAAAATCTCCATCAGGTGCATATCGTCGATGCTGTTGCTCGTCTCGGTGACCTCTAACTCGATCGATTCTCGCCCCACTCCACTTGTGTCACAGATGTAACTTATCTCGGAGATTATATCCCTCTCCATAAGGGTCACTCGGGATAGATTGACCGCAATTTTCAGTTTGATACCCTGTTTGTGCCACCGATTTAAGGTCTGACACACGGTGCTTATCACAAAGATATCGACATGTCTAATTATCTTTTCCTTCTCATAAAGCGGTAAAAACTTAATGGGTGGGATGATGTTGCCGTTGAAGTCAACCTTTCTTATCAGCGCCTCCGCACCGACCACCTTGCCGCTTTCAAGGTCTATCTGCGGTTGCAAAAACACCCTGAACTTGCCCTGAGATAGGTCGTTTAGAAGAGATTTCGCTATGTCGTGAGAATATTTCGCTATCTTTATCTGACCGTTTTTAAGATTTTTGTAATATGCCTGCTTTTCGATCATCAACAGCTCGTTTGCATATGCTATCCTCTTATTTATCTCAAAATCGCCGTTCGCTAACACATATCCGAACGAAAGATGACAGAATTCGTTCCCGTCAACCGATTTTTTCAGGCTCTGGGTCGAACGCTCAAACCGCTGTTGTGTTATCTCGGGACAAAGGCAGATAAATTCATCATCCCCTACACGGAAGGTGTATTCCCCGAATATCTCCTTTAACATCTCGGCTATGTTGCAAAGCACCGCATCACCGTTATGCTCACCGTAATAGTCGTTTATCGCCTTGAGTCCATTGACATCGGTCACCACAATGCCGAGAGTTTTGGGCTTTTGTGCGGTTAGCAGGTTCAACACATCGTTATATTTATTTCGGTTATATAGATTGGTCAGGCTGTCCGTCATGTTGAGTTTTAGTATCTTTTCATAGACCTTACTTTTGGAAAGATCGGTGACGATAAACGGGGTGGTGGATTGTATTATCTCGAGTTTTTCAAGGTTAAGGGTCGGGTTTTCGACCACCATCAGCCCTATGGCATTGCCGTCGTTCGACGACAACGGTGCTATGATAACCGTGTCAAGATGCTCAAAATATTTACGCACCGAACTGGTCTGTAGCTGCTCTTTTGAAAGTGCCTTGACGGAATTTGGGGATAGATTTTTTATATACTCAAAAATGCCTTTGAGGTCGACATCGTCATAGTTGGTGGTGATATCATGGAAGTCGTCATCGCGGTCGACGTTTATCACATTGCGTATCTGGGATTGTATCCGGTCAAGGTCAAACACCAGAATACGTTCGGCGTCATAATAATTTAATATTGTCCGGAAGAATTGGCGCAGTTGGTTGCCAAACTGTTTGTCCGGATGTTGGCCGTCATTTGGGTTTTTCACTACCACCGAGCTTATCAACGAGTTTTCTATCTTGCGAAGGTTAGAAACGCTGACAACCTCCCCGACAAGCCCCCTTTGACCGTCGTCGGTTTTGAAGCCACAGCTCCAATAGAGCGACGGCACTACCTCGTTGTTGCTCCGGGTAAACGGCACCTCATAGTTGGTGGTAGACCCTGTTTGCAACAGTGTCGTATCCTCAACGTGATAGCGAAACTTATCCTTTTCATCAAGGTGGACAGACTGGTCGACGGTGGTGCCGAGCAATGCATCGGACTCCACCTCAAAAAATTTATCGTACGCCCTGTTAAAAAAGACAAACTTTGCCGATTCGTTTTTAATAAATATAGGGTTGGGCAGTGAGCGCAGTGCCTCCTTGTAAAAACAAAGCTCCTCTAACAGTTCTTGATAGTCACGACGGCTCTCGCCATCTTGATTAATTTCGGACATAGGTCACCTTTTTGAAATTTATTTTTTATACAAACAATTTACATGAAAATAATATCATATTATCAAAAAAAAATCAACCGTTTTCTTGTGAAAATATAAGAAAATTTTTATGTTATTATCAACATAATTGGACAAAACATGGAAATTTCAGAATATTTCATCGTTTCTTAATCCTTGACATCAATCGATATCGTATATATAATATATGTAAGTATATATAGTTATTATACAGCAAAAAAACTATGATTAAATAGATTGAGAGGGCAACAAGATGGCCGGTGGTGGTTTTTCAAGACGATTCCGCAGAAATAGAAGTGATGATGCGCCTGCACCTCAGGTTCAGGCTCAGGAAGCTCGCGCCGACGCTATGCCGGACGCCATGGCTCCTGCCGCCGGTGCGGTGGATGCAATAGTGCCGGACGTCGCCGCCCCTGCCGCCGCCGAGGCGGAAGTTGAAGATGGTATGGATGCCCCCGAGGCAAGATACGCCCCGGCGAACACTCGCTATGTCCGGATGGAACAGGATGTGAAACAGAGCTCAAAAGGCGGTGTCGGCTTCGACTCCTCCGCCTTTCGCACCATAAAAAAGACCCTTACTTCCATCTCCAATATCGTCAATGCAGGTTTTACCGCCGATACCGCAAAGAACACCCGCATGATTGTTCAGATGGGCAGGCTTTTATCTCAGCTAAGATCTGACTGTCATAAATATATAACTAAAAGATCAGGTGCAAAGACCGAGTCCGGCAAAGCAAGATTTAGGCTTATCTCCACCATCCAGAATATTGCCACGGACGACGCGCAGTACATGATGAATTTCTTTGACAAGAATCAAAGTCATGTCGGTCTGACCTGGGAGCAGGTTTTTGCGGACGCTCGTTCCGTCAATATCACCTTGCGTGACGACGTCGACTATGACGAGCTACAAAAATTCGGCGCCGCGTCCAGCGTGTTGACCGAACTGCCGGCAGGGTCCAC
>CAYJMO010000096.1:4448-6393 GCA_964371365.1 uncultured Oscillospiraceae bacterium | reverse complement strand
GGGTGACTGCGGTACTATCACCATCTCGGGTGGCACCGTGACGGCAAATGGCGGCAACGGTGCCGCCGGCATCGGCGGTGGTACCGGTCAAGCTGTTCTAAACAACGAAACAAGTGGCGCCGGTGGCGATATCACCATTACCGGAGGCACTGTGAAAGCCACCGGTGGCGACAACAGCAGCGGTGGCACCGGTGGTGCGGGTATTGGTGGAGGCGGCTCCGGTGATACTGCCATCAACACCACCGGAGGCGCAGGTGGCACCATAACCATCACGGGTGGCTATGTGGAAGCAACCGCCATTGCCACCGGTGCCGCCGGCATCGGCGGCGGTGCCGGTATTGCAACCGGCGGTGCCGGCAGCAAAGTCACCATCTCGGGCGGAGTTGTGAAAGCTACCGGCTACGTCCCAGGCACAGGCGCCGGCATCGGTCCCGGTACCAACACCGCCGGAACCGACAGCGGTGCTGCCGGTACATTTTCCACAACATATCTTGGTACTGCCGGCACCGCGCTAATTATTGCGACCGGTGACAGCGGAGTTTCATCTCACATACCGGCTTTACCTGCAATCGGTTTGAGCGGCATAATTCTTAACGGTAATGTCGGTGAGGTATATGATGGCAATCATACTCTATCCACCGAGCTTACAATCCCGAGCGGGGGAAGACTAACAATAGATACAGGCAATTCCTTAACCATCAAAGATGGTGGCTCTCTTAAATTTGAAGACGGATCTTCATTTGTAAACAACAACTCTCTCAATGTGCTTGCCGGTGGCTCATTTAGATTAATAGGTTCCGCTAATATTACGGGTGCCGGAACAATAGATTATGCCAATCCGGTTATAGACATAGTCGATAATTCTATCATTTTTACAGAAAATGCCGGTGAAAAGCAGTTTTACTTTAAAAGTGCTCCAAGCTCTCCGATCACCTACACCGGCGACGTCACAATCAAGGGAACGACCTTTGAAAATAATGTAACTGTTACAAGTGGCGAGCACAACATCACCTTAGATGATGTAGATATCGACAACTATAAAGTTTTGGGCAGTAACGCTATTCATGTTGGTGGGAGTAATCCAACCGACCCCACTGCCACCGCGAACATAACCTTAAAGAATGATAACATTTTAAGAGGTGGAGAAAATGCTACCGCATTAAATGTGGCTATGGGCTCCACCGTGCACATCACGGCGGCATCGACCGGCACCCTTGAAGCCCTCGGTCGCAATAGCGTTGCAGGCATTGGCGGCGCAGGCATTGGCGGTGCCGGTGGCAACGTCATCATCGCCGGCGGCACTGTCCGAGCCGAGGGTGGCGATAATGCCGCAGGTATCGGTGCAGGAGGTAACGGCGGCACTGCCGGCACGGTCAACATCATCGGCGGTGTGACAACGGCAATCGGTGGTGAGCCGGGAGTTAGCGCATTCACCGCAAAGCCCACCCTATCACCCCTACCCGGCACCGTACCGATTATTGTGGCAGGTCTGCATGTAGGTGCCATGAGCGCGGCAAATGCAGACACAGACTATCACACAAACACCGCAGTGCGCATCTCATTCGGTGCGCCACAACCGACACCGACACCGACACCGGCACCATCGACAGACAGCGCGGCGATTGCACCGCTGACGGGTGTGTATTTTAAATAGTGTAGGGGCGACCCTGTGTGGTCGCCCGATTTGTTTGACGGAACACTGCGGTCGGGTTGTGCCGGTTTGCACGGATTAACATAAAAACGGGCGGATATAGAATCCGCCCCGACACCCTCCTATCACCCAAAACGGTATATTATATGAAACAAAAATTTTTATCCCACCTCAAAAAGCAAAACATCGTTTTTTCCTTTGATCGTATAGCAAACAAGGCTCTGTCCGGTATGGCGCAGGGTCTTTTTGCATCGCTTTTGATAGGCACAATCCTCGACACCATTGGCAGATATG
>CAYJMO010000096.1:0-4438 GCA_964371365.1 uncultured Oscillospiraceae bacterium | reverse complement strand
ATTGCAGGCTACACACGGCAGGTGCAGGGTGCGGCGATGGCGGTCGCTATCGGGTACGGTCTGCAATGCCCACCCTTTGTGCTGTTCTCGCTTGCAACCGTAGGTTTTGCCGCGAACGCCCTCGGCGGTGCAGGCGGTCCGCTCGCGGTCTATGTCATTGTGCTCTTCGCCGCATTTTTCGGCAAGCTCGTCTCCAAAACAACACCGGTCGACCTCATCGTCACACCGGTGGTCACCATCGTGTCCGGCGTGGCACTCGCAAAACTGCTCGCCCCCGGTATCGGAGCGGCGGCATCGGCACTCGGTGGAGTTATAATATGGGCGACCGAGATGCAACCGTTTTTAATGGGTATACTGATATCGGTCATAATGGGCATAGTGCTGACCCTGCCGATAAGCTCCGCCGCTATCTGCTCTGCACTTGGGCTCGTCGGTCTCGCCGGCGGTGCGGCGGTGGCAGGCTGTTGCGCGCACATGGTGGGCTTCGCCGTGTGCTCATATCGTGAGAATAAACTCGGTGGGCTCGCCAGTATGGGTATAGGCACCTCCATGTTGCAGATGCCGAACCTTTTGAAAAAACCTATCCTCTGGTTGCCGCCGGTCATAGCCTCGGCGGTGAACGGACCACTCGCGACGGTGCTCTTTCGCCTTAAGATGAACGGAGAGCCGATATCGTCCGGCATGGGCACGAGCGGTCTCGTCGGCCCTATCGGTGTTATCTCCGGCTGGTTTAACCCGTCCGAAGCGGCGCTCGCGGCTGGGGAGACTATCAACGCCCCCGATATCCTCGGCTGGGTAGGGCTAATCGCTGTATGTATTATCATCCCTGCCTTGCTATCCCTTTTGATAAGCGAGATTATGAGAAAAAAGGGAATAATAAAGCTCGGGGATTATAAGATCGAGGTTTAGACAGTGAAATCCCCGCTTTTACAATTTTAACATAATGATGATTTATACTAAGCAAAATGAGGTTAAAATTGTAATATGAAAAAATCATCAGCGCTTAAACTTGCGTTCTTTTTAATACTAATTATCACTATCGGCGCTGTCGGTGTTCTGCTCGCGCCTTATCTCACCTCGCTTTCAAATCTTGAAGACGTGGAAGAGCTCATTGAAACTATACAAGGTTTTGGTATATTCAGCATCTTTATCTTTCTTGCCTTGCAGGTTTTGCAGATTATCATATTTGTAGTGCCGGGTGAGGTTATGGAGCTGGTTGCCGGCATGTTGTTCGGCTCGTTTCTCGGCACCGTTATCTGCCTTGTTGGGGTGTTTTTGGGATCCTGCGCTATATTTGGTATTGCAAGATGGCTGGGGTTTGATTCGTTGCACTCGCTCCTCAAAAAGGACTCCTCCAAACTTATGGCGTTCCTCGACCAAAAGGATCGGCTTTATGTGGTGTTGTTCCTTTTGTTCTTTATACCGGGTGTTCCGCGCGATGCCCTGACCTATTTTGTGCCGTTCACCCCGATACCGCTGAAATACTTCCTCCCTGTCACCATGGTTGCGCGACTGCCGTCCATCATATCCTCCACCTACCTCGGCAGTGCGATATTCGACGGCAATCTCATTGCGGCTATCATTATATATGTTGTGGTTGGTGCGCTCGCCTTTGTCGGCTACTTTGTACACCGCAGGATGCAAAGTGTGCAAAAATAACGGTTTTTCTTGATATTTTACAACCAATATGTTATCATTATAAAATCAGCCACAATATTTAGGGGATTATGGATTATCTTGCAAATTTATTGTTTTCAATAAACGTCGTCGTGCCGATAATGTCGGTCATGGGGGTGGGCTATGTCGTTCGACGGCTCGGCATAATTGAAGACAAGACGGTGTCACAGTGTAACAACCTTGCGTTCAAGGTGTTCCTGCCGGCACTTCTTTTTAATAACGTGCGTCGGACAACCGTCGAGGAGATAACAAATCCATCGCTGTTCCTTTTTGTCCTGGTGGCGGTTGTGCTCAGCTTTATAGTAGCCACCGTTGTCATCATGGCTCTGGAAAAGGACAACCGCAAACGCGCCGTCATGATTCAGGGTATATGCCGCTCCAACTATGCGCTGTTCGGTCTGCCGCTCATCTCGCTTTTAAAACCGGGGGAGGATCTTGCGATAGCGTCGTTGCTTGTCGCGGTGGTTATACCGGTATATAATATTCTTTCGGTGGTGGTTTTCAGCATATTTTGTGCCAAAAAGTTTAATGTTAAAGACATGCTTTTAAGTATAGTGAAAAATCCTCTCATCATAGCTACTACCCTCGGCGGTGTTTTAATGTTCGCCGATATTACACTGCCGCCCCTCCTCGACAGCTCCTTTGAATATCTCGGGGTCATCGCCTCCCCCTTTGCGCTGTTTATGCTCGGGGCACGCTTTAACTTTAGTGAGGCAAAAGCCCTCGGTCGTCAGCTTATCATAACCTGCCTCGGACGTCTCGTTATCCTGCCGACCATAATAATGGCGGTGGCTATCGCATTTGGCTTTCGCTCGATGGAGCTCGCCTGTCTCATGGTGTTGTTCTACGCCCCAACCGCCGCGAGTTCCTATGTCATGGCACAAGCGATGGGCGGCGACGGTGACCTCGCCTCGTCGGTGGTGGTCATGACGACACTCTTTTGCATACTGACAATGTTCGTGGTCATATATATTTATAATGGACTGGGATTGATATAAAGGGGTACATATGAAAAGTGATATCGAGATTGCACAGCAACATGTGATGCAACCTATCGGGGAGATTGCGGAGCGACTTAATCTTCCGAGTGACAGCGTAATGCAGATAGGTAGATATAAGGCTAAGGTGGACTACCGGCTGGTGCGTGACATGTCGGACAAAAAGGATGCTAAGTTAATATTGGTCAGCGCGATATCGCCGACACCGGCAGGGGAGGGCAAGACGACGACCAGCATAGGCCTTGCCGACGCGCTCAACCTCACCGGACGCAGGACTGCACTTGCACTGCGTGAGCCGAGCCTCGGCCCCGTCTTTGGTATGAAAGGCGGCGCGGCAGGGGGCGGCTATGCTCAGGTCGTGCCGATGGAGGACATCAACCTGCATTTTACCGGTGATATGCACGCAATATCTGCGGCGAATAACCTGCTAGCCGCTATGATAGATAACCACATTCAACAGGGGAACAAACTCAATATCGACCCGAGGCGCATATGTTGGAAACGCTGTGTCGACATGAACGATCGCCAGCTCCGATATATCCTTGACGGTCTCGGCGGTAAGTCTAACGGCACACCGCGCGAGGACGGTTTTGACATCACCGTAGCGAGTGAGGTCATGGCGATTTTCTGCCTCGCGAGCGATATTATTGATCTAAAAAGGCGACTTGCAAGCATCGTTGTTGCCTACACCTACGACTCAAAACCGATAACGGCAGGGGATATTAAGGCTGAGGGTGCGATGACCGCCCTTTTAAAGGACGCTTTAAATCCAAATCTTGTGCAGACGCTGGAGGGCACACCGGCATTTATCCACGGTGGACCTTTCGCCAACATTGCACATGGTTGCAACAGCGTTATTGCAACGAGGATGGCGTTAAAATCGGCGGACTTCGTTGTGACCGAGGCAGGCTTTGGTGCCGATCTCGGGGCAGAGAAGTTCCTTGACATCAAGTGCCGTCTGTCCGGTTTAGTGCCAAGTGCGGTGGTGATTGTGGCGACGGTGCGCGCGCTCAAACATCATGGAGGGTGCAAAAAAGAAAATCTCGGCATACCGGACGTTGAAATGCTTAAAAAAGGCGCAGATAATCTAAAGAGACATGTCGAGAATATTCGAGATGTATTCAAACTGCCGGTCTGTGTTGCGATAAACGCCTTTCCTACCGATTCGCCCGAGGAGCATGAGACGCTCAAAAACCTCTGTTCAGAACTCGGTGTAAGGTGTGAGCGCAGCGAGGTTTTCGCCAAGGGTGGCAAGGGTGGCACCGCGCTCGCCGACACGGTTGCGGAAATTGCAAAGGATAATGAGTTGACCTGTTCTTATGACCTGCAGGGCTCAATAGAGGATAAAATCTCGGCGGTCTGCACGCGAATCTATCGTGCAGGGGAGGTTATCCTGTCCGATACAGCGAAAAAGCAGATTGCGGAGCTGGAGATAAACGGGTTTGACAAACTGCCGATATGTGTAGCAAAGACGCAGTACAGCTTTAGCGACAACGCGACATTGCTATGTGCGCCGAGCGGTTTTTCCATGACGGTGAGAGGGGTGCGACTTAGTGCCGGCGCCGGCTTTATTGTCGTGATCATGGGCGACATAATGACCATGCCGGGTCTGCCGAGAGTACCGGCGGCAGAGAATATCGATGTGGATGAGAACGGGGTTATTTCGGGGCTGTTTTAGGGAAGATATGTCTATATTGACGAACAACATAGAGGTGACCGATGGTCGCCTCTTTTTTTATTTTACATACATTTAACATTCCTCG
>CAYJMO010000095.1:0-6819 GCA_964371365.1 uncultured Oscillospiraceae bacterium | reverse complement strand
TAGCCTCGCTCGGCATGTTCAGGATAAACGCCATCTCGATATAGTTTTTAAGCATATATAATGCGATATAGCTCGCACTGCCACAGATAGCCGCCACCACGACGGTTATCTGTTTTTTTGCGAAGTTCACGGCAGGCGCGCGCGCCACCATGCCGGCGACAAAACCCATCGCAAACTTATTTATAAAGGTAATCGGTGCCTCGGCGGCGTACTCGCTCGAAAGATCAAAGACCGCACTGCCGATACCGGCGGCAAGCCCACCCGGTATCCCACCGAACAAAAGCCCCCCGAGCAGACAGAACACATTGCCGAAATGGAGCATGGTGGAGGTCACCCCGAGCGGTATGGTAATCCGCAGGTTGGTGCCCACAAACACAAGTGCCGCCATCAACCCAATCATGGTAATAGTTTTCGCATCAATCTTTTTCATATCGCCCCCCTGTTTTGTGCTTGACAAAGTCTTTTCTTTGCTATATTATTATTATACTCAAAACTGATACTATTGAAACTCTCAATTTATATATTTTTTATGGGGTCAGTTGGTGGAGGTCATTAAAAAGGAGCAAACAGATGGAAAACCTCATGATAAACCTCGACGATAACGGTTTTATATACGATAAAATATATACCGCCATTCGTGAGGGTATACTCGACGGTGAGATAGCCGGTGGCGAGCGTCTGCCCTCCAAACGTCGGCTTGCAAACCAGCTCGGCATCAGTGTGAACAGCGTCGACACCGCCTATCAAATCCTACTTGCGGAGGGGTATATTATCTCCAAAGAGCGTAGTGGGTTTTATGCCTGCACCTTGACCCCTCAACCCAAAACAAGTCAAAACCATCGAGGGGTCAGTATAAAAAACACCGACGATAATCGCCGCTATAACTTCGCCACCTCCGGCATAGACAAGGAGCTTTTCCCCTACAAACTGTGGTGCCGGATAGAGCGTGAGGTATCGAGCGACTCCATGCTACTCAACCACGGCGAACGACAAGGGGATCATAATCTGCGTGTTGCGGTGTGCGAATATCTGCGCGGATATCGCGGCATATCCTGCAAAGCGGAGGAGCTGATTATCGGTGCCGGCATGGAGTATCTACTGTGCATGTTGGCGCGATTGTTCGAGGGCGAAACGCTTGCGGTGGAGAACCCCGGCTATGCAAGGGTCTCAAAGGTGTTCTCCGATTTTGGGGTGAATATAAAACCGCTTTCGGTGGACAGTGAGGGGTTGAGCATCAGCGAACTCAAGCTATCAACTATCGACCTTGCCTATGTCACGCCCTCCTGTCAGTTCCCGACAGGGGTGATCATGCCGGCAACCCGACGTCACGATATAATGAACTGGGCGCTACAAAAAGAGAGCCGATATATTATAGAGGACGATTATAACAGCGAATTTCGCTTTTCCACCCGACCGATACCATCACTGCGCTCACAGGACACCGCCGGCAGGGTCATACACCTCGGGACCTTTTCCAAGAGTGTTGCACCGTCACTGCGCATAGCGTACATTCTTTTACCGCCCGACCTTTTTGAGCGTTGGCAGGAGCGTTATGGCGGCTACGCCTGCACCGTTTCAAGGTTTGAACAACAGGCACTCTATCGTTTTATCAGTAAAGGGCATTTCTCACGTCACATCAACCGCCTGCGCACCGCCTATAAAAAAAGACAGGAGCACCTGATATGTGAGTTAAAACGACTTTTTGGGGAAAAGATAGAGGTGTACCCCTCCGACAGCGGACTGCATATCCTTGCGCGGTTTTTGCTGGGTCTCTCGACCGATGAAATC
Source organism: uncultured Oscillospiraceae bacterium (assembly GCA_964371365.1). Classification (GTDB taxonomy): domain Bacteria; phylum Bacillota; class Clostridia; order Oscillospirales; family Ruminococcaceae; genus CAYJBH01. The sequence goes on along the minus strand of CAYJMO010000095.1, from coordinate 5,031 downwards.
AAGTCAAGAGCGGCAGAGGAGGGGATATTGATACACGCGCTCGACGATTTTTATATGGGGGAGGATAGGGTAGGGGACGACCGAATTATCCTCGGCTACTCCAACATGGACGAGTCATGTATTACCGAGGCGCTGGAAAGGCTTTATGAAGTGATGATTAAATAAATATTACGATATTCTTACAAAGATTGACAAACCACTATATAATGGGGTAGAATATACAACATGATAAAAAATAAATTAATTAGGAAAGGGTAGTTAGTAGATGGAATTGCTAAGACTGGAAAATGTCACCAAGGTAATAAAGAGCGGTGAAATTGTCGGCTTTCTCGGTCCCAACGGCGCGGGTAAAACGACCACCATCAAGATGATAATGGGGCTTTTCTCCATAACCGGCGGCAACATCAGCGTTTGCGGTAAAAACGTCAAGACCGATTTTGAGGGCGCGATGCAAAACGTCGGCGGCATAGTCGAAAACCCCGATCTGTATAAATATCTGACAGGACGGCAAAATCTTGAGTATTTCGCCCAGTTTTACGGCAAAGAGGCGGTGGAAAAGATAGACTCCGTCATCGACCTCGTCAAGATGAAGGACAGAATCGACACCAAGATAAAGACCTACTCCCTCGGTATGCGCCAGCGTATCGGGCTTGCACAGGCGCTGCTCCACATGCCGCCGCTGTTGATTTTGGACGAGCCGACCAACGGGCTTGACCCCATCGGCATTAAGGAACTGCGCGAGCTGCTCAAAGCCCTCGCACAGAATGCCGGCACCGGCGTTTTCATCTCCAGCCACCTTTTGTCCGAAATGGAGTTGATGTGTGACCGCATCTATATCATCGACAACGGTGTCATCATCGGCGAGAAGTCGATGGGCATGGAGGACGAGACCGAGGTGTTCCAGTACACCTTTATCACCGACAATAATCAAGCGGTGCTGGAGATGTTCCGCGAACTTGGCACCAACTGTACCATGTTGCCGGAGGGTGTCAACATGGTCATGAAAAACAGCGAGATACCGAAGATTATCGCAAATCTCGTCAACAAAGGCATTAACATCTATGCCGTAAATCGTGAACAGCGCTCGCTGGAGCACGACTTTATCTCCATGACCACCGGGTCGAAGACACAAATTTCTTAAGAATAGGAGTACGTTTAAAAATAAATTTTTAAACCAACTTTAGTTGATTGAGTCTTTGTTTCTTTCAAACGAAAATCGTTTGAATTTCACCACATGGTGGCGAAACCGAAAAAACGTCAAGAAAGGAAAAGTTTTTAATCATGAACTTTGCAAAACAGATTTTAGCGGAGACAAAAAAGATGCTCCGCTCCAAGTTTATACTGATATCCGGCATAATTATTATCCTTTTTATCGTCGGCGGTGTGCCGCTTTTTGAGTTTATCACCGACCAGATGTACGGCAGCTACTACCCCGGCGGCATGGAGGTCGTGACCATCGAGGGCGTGGACTACGAGAACGAGAACCAGATGACTTGGGAGCTGTCGTGGCTGCTCGACCAACAGGAATACATGCAAAACGCTTTTAACGACACCGAGACGTTAAAGCTGGCGGAGGAGGTCAACAACCGCCTTATCGAGTTTTATTCCACCTACGCACCACTTGTGACCGGGGATGACGACTACCGCGCCTGGATGTCCTATCAAATGGCGGACGCGATAAAGGATATCTTTGTCTATGAGAACATCGGAGGCGATGAGGCGGAGTTGTTGCGACTCAGCGACGCTATGTCCTATGTCGGCTATGATATTGAAAGCATAACCACCTCTTCCGAGATGGAGCAGTCCGAGATTGACGAGCGTGTCGCCATGTTGGAGCAAAACCTCGCCGACTTTGATAAATTGATGGTGGATAACGATTTTGCAAGCTATGTCGACCTGCAAAAACGCAACCTTGAAATAGAGGTGCAGGACGCATACGAGCGCATTGAGACGTTAGAGCAAGATGTCATCGAAAATCCCTCGCAGGAGGAGTATGTCGCACAGGAAATATCCTATCTTGAAATACGAATTCAGGATATAGAGGAAAATCAGATATCGGAGCTGGATTTCCGCCTTGAAAATAACATCGCCATCAACGACGGAAGTTGGCAGGACGTGGCGCTGAGCAGTATTTCAAACAATCGTAGCAGTATTCTGTACCGACAAAATGAAATAATGACCGAGGAGGATTTTTACGCCGACATGTGGCAGGTGGAGCAGTATTCCACATATGAGGCATATCTTGAGTCGGTGGAAAATGATATCCGCGACATGGAGTTTGAGATTTTAGTCGCGCAAAACTCGATAGACAGCGGCAAACCGGACATGGAGTTTGTGCCGGACGGTGCGCGCGCCGCTCTATATTCTCGCTTTAACACCGCAATCTTTGTCGCCATATTCGGCGTGCTTATCGGCGGTTGGGTCATGGCGAGCGAATTTCAGGTCGGCACCATCCGCCTTTTGATGATTCGCCCGAGGACGAGAACAAAGGTCATGCTCTCGCGCTTTATCGCAGGGCTGATATTGGTGCTCGCCGTATACTTCTTAGTGTTTTTTGCAACCTTTATCATCGGCGGCTTCACCGGCGGATTTGCGGACTATCTCTACCCGAACTATACCGCAAGCGGTGAGGTGAACTTCTTTATCAGCTTCACCGGTCACTATCTCGCGGTTTTCACCACCATGATATTCGCCTATTCGCTCAGCTTCGCGCTGTCGGTCATGGTCAAGAATATCGCAGTGTCCATCGTCATACCCATCATACTGTTGATAGGCTCGTCGATACTTTTAGCGTTCCTACAGCAATACCCCCCGGTGGATATCCTGTCCTTCACCCCACTGCCCTATATCGGCACAATTCAAAACTTCTTCGACGGGGAGCGGTGGAGTATCGTCCAACAGCTGATAGACAAGGGCATGTCGCTCAGCCTGGGTCTCGGTGTCTCCATGCTACTTGTCTACTCCGCGATATTCGTGGCGATTTGCGGATTTTTCTTCCACAAAAAGGATATAACGAACTAAAATAAGGGTATTATGTCAAACGATTTTTTAAATAGCTATAAGAAAAAGGCGGAAGAGGAATTCGGCGGCGAGAGCCCGATGCAAACACCGCCGGTCGCTCCAAAGGCGAGCACACCACCGCCAACACAAGGTGGCAGTGCGCCCACCCCACCGCCTGCGCCAAAACTGCAAGGGCAACAACCGCAGGTTCTTCCGGTGGTCGCACCGCAAAACAGCATGAGCTTTGAGCAGTCAAGCACCTTTAAAAAGCCATCCTCCTCAGGGCCGCCCTCACGGTTTACTAAGGGGAATGATAAGAAATTTCCGCTAAAATACATCATCGTCGGTGTCGTGGCGGTGGCGACTATTATAATCATAATAGTGCTGTTAAGCCGCGGCATAGCCGTGCCAAGCATGGTCGGCTGGACGCAGAGTGACGCGGAGCTGTGGGGCAGGGAGAACGAGGTTCTTTTGCGCGTAACCGAGGAGTATATAGACAACATTCCGGCAGGTGAGATTATATCACAGACACCACCGGAGGGGCAGGAGGTCGCAGGTGGCGACTTTATCGAGCTGGTGGTCTCGCTCGGTCCCGACCCCGATGTGGAGGTACTAATCCCCGACATCATGAACATGACCATAGACGAGGTGGAGGAATGGGCAGAGCAAAACCTAATGACCGCAGTGCGCATAGTCACCGAGGAGAGTGAGACGGTTGAGGTCGGCAAGGTCATAGAGTTTAGTGTCAACGACAACACGGTGCTCGGCGATACCATCAACCGTGACACGCCGTTTTATGTAGTTTTCTCCAAAGGCAAGGGAGAGGGTGAGGCGGTCGAGGTGCCGAACTTCCTTACCATGTCAACAGAGGAGGCGGACAAATTTGGTCTTGACAACGACATAGTGCTGATCAAAAAGGAGGTGTTTCACGACACCATCGCAGAGGGTCAAATAATCAGCCAGAGCGTCAAGGCGGACGAGACGGTACACACCGGCGACACGATAGAGCTTGAAATTTCAAAGGGCAAAGAGATAATTGTGCCGAACTTCTTCCAGTATGACGAGGAAAGAGCGGCGGCAGAGGCGACAAGGCTCGGCATCAAGACGATAGTGGTGGAGCGATACGGCGCATCGGACGAGGGGGATCTCATGTCCCAATCCATCCCGGGCGGCACGCTGTACGACGGTGAGAGCATAGTAGAGCTGGTCTATTCCCTCGGCAACAGCTTTGTGCTACCGTCCTTTGTAGGCAAAACCGAGCCGGATATAAGGGAGTGGATAACACCCAAAAACGACCTTGGCGCGGCGATAACGCTGAATACGACATTCACAGCGTCGGAAGAACCCCCCGGCACGGTGCTTTCACAGGATAAGATAGACTATACTATCAGCTACACCGGTGGGTTTAGCATAGTGGTGTCGAGCGGACCTGTCATCTATGTGCCGAACTTTGTCTCGACACCGACAACGCGTGAGATGGCGATAACCATGTGCGATGCCCTCGGAATAGTTGCTGTGTTTGTGGAGGAGAGCAACTCGTCGGTCGCCCCCGGAATGATCTGGAGCCAAAGCGCAGGCGCCGGCACCGAGATAAAACAGGGCGCGAACATTACGCTAAAATACAATCCGATGGGTAATATAACCTTACCTGATTTTACCGACACAACGCTTTGGGGAACACAGGCGAAGATTGAGAGCTCGGTATATGCAAGTCAACTAATCATCGTGTTCACAACGGTAACCGATGACACAAAAGACGCAGGCACGGTAACAGCCCAGTCACACACAGCCGGTACAACACTTCCACCCGGCACAACCGTCACCATAACGGTCACTATGAAAACACCAACAACGCCCACGCCATAAATATTAACACCGGCATTGACAATAAATTCATAAAGCTGTATAATTATACACAGCAACAAACTCTTGACGGTTTTCACCAAGCATGAAAGCCGTCAAGGTTTTGTAAAATAAGTGCCTGTAGCTCAGCTGGATAGAGTATCAGACTCCGACTCTGAGGGTCGTGCG
>CAYJMO010000094.1:0-6910 GCA_964371365.1 uncultured Oscillospiraceae bacterium | reverse complement strand
GGATGCATCCCCTCTCGGGGCTGTCGAACTTTTTCGACAGCCTGCACACAGTCCGGTGGACTGTGTGTTAAGCTGTCTTTGAACAGTTTACTTTTATTTTAATCCGGTCGATATAACACCCTGTACAAAATATTTTTGGCAGAGCAGAAAAAGTAGTACCATCGGAGCACAGACCACGACCGATGCCGCCATCTGGGGACCCCAGCGGGTGGTCAACTCATCGGAAAACATACTAAGAGCAAGCTGAACCGTCCTCATCGCCTCGTTGTCGGTCATGACGAGCGGCCAGAGATAGTCGTTCCAGACCGATACTCCCTTTAATAACGACAGTGTGGCGAGAATGACCTTAGAATTAGGTAGATAGATATTGAAATACAGTCTCCATCTTCCGGCACCGTCGATGGTCGCCGCCTCGTCCAAAGATTTCGGGAAGTTCTCATAAAACTGCTTGCATAAAAACACGCCGAACGAGCCGGAAACCAGCGGTATAATCAATCCGGCATAGGTATTCATAAGACCGGAACCGCCAACCCCAAACAGATCGTTGCCCCCCATCAATGGGAATTTTGCCATGATTAAAAAGGTCGGGAGCATACTAATCTGTTGTGGCATCATCAGACCAACCAACAGTAGAGCGAAGAGGATTTTTTTCCCCGGGAAGTTAAGCCGTGCAAATGCAAAACCGGCAATAGAGTTGAAAAGCAGTGAAAAGATGACGGCGGTGATAGTGATTATAAGCGAGTTTTTGAAGTATATCGACCATGTGCCAGTGGTCATAGCCTCGATATAGTTGTTAAAGCTAAATCCCTCGGTAATAAGTGCGAGCGGCTGGGCGATAATTTCAGCCTCGGTCTTGAACGAGGTAGAAATCATTAGTAAAATGGGTATAAACATCAGGATTGAAAGTAGTGAAAGCCCGATAGCCCACACGATATGAGATACTGTTTTTTTGTTCATTATAATAATCTCCTTTCCCTTAGGACACATCGGTATCTTGACCCTTGTTACCATATTTAAAAACAAGAATGGTCACGATAATGGAAAAGACGAGTAACATCACTGCCATAGAAGCGGCATAGCCCATCTTATATTCAGCAAATGCACGACGGAAGATCTGGTGCACCACCGTGGTAGTGCTGTTCACCGGACCGCCATCTGTCATAATATTGACCTGTTCAAAGACGGCAAAGGTGTTGACAATACCTGTCACGAGCAGGAAAAATGTGGTCGGCTGTAGCATGGGGAATGTTATGGCAGTAAATTTACGAACTGCATTTGCACCATCTATCTCCGCCGCCTCATAGAGCGATGCCGGTATAGCGGTGAGTCCGGATAAAAACACTACCATGGAATAACCACAGCTCTTCCACACGCCGATAGCTATAAGACAGGGCAGGGCAAGAGCCGGATCGAGTAGCCACTGTTGAATGGGCAGTCCGAGGGCTTGTAAAACATTGTTGAGCGCACCTACACTCGGGCTGTATATCCAAAGCCAGATCATAGCCGCGCAGACCATGGAGATGACGTTGGGTATGTAAAAAGCGGTGCGAAAGATGGGAATTAAACGGGAGGTGCGATAGAGAAGCACTGCGACAAATAAACCTATACCGAGCTGTAATGTTAGTGTAAAAACGGAATAGACCAGTGTGTTTTTGACCGCGGCAATAAAGTATCGGTCGGAAAATGCATTAATATAATTTTCAAACCCCACAAACTCGGAAAAGCTAAACATGTTAAAGTCGGTAAAACTGTAAAATATAACAGCCGCAATCGGTAGAAGGACAAACAGTGTGAAGGTCGCATATGCCGGAAATATCATCACATATGCGGATTTATCATATCTGCCAATCGCACCCTTTTTCTTTTTGGTTGACATGGTCGGTACTCCTTAGACTTGTTTTGTTAAAATTAAGGTGAACAGTGAATATAGTCATTCACCATTCACCTTTAGTTTAGTTTAATGTTAAGTTTACTGGTTGTCTATCTCTGCTTGAACCTCAACGGCAGCGTTGTTGAGAGCATCCTCAACGGTTGCAACACCGTAGTAGATCTCCTGCATAGCAGCATCCAATATGCTAACCATTGCAGAGTTGTAAGTTACGCCGGAGGCGGGGTATCCGTTTGCGACAGCGTCCAAAATTTGCTGACCGTAAACCGGATTGGACTCAAGGTATGCAGCCTCTAACGATGTGCGAAGTGTAACTGAGCCTGTTGCACCGTGCCAGATGTTGGAGGAGTCCGCACTTGAAAGTGACTCAATCAGCATCCATGCGCCATCTTTATCCTCTGCTTGGGTGCTCATACTGTACATGTGAATTCCACAGAATGTTGCCGGCTCAACTTCGCCGAACATCGGAGCTACCTTGATTGCATCGCCGAGTGTCTCCTGAGCGGTTACAAATTCCCACTCGCTGAGTATCGCCATTGCAGCAGTTCCGTTCTTGAACGGATCGGTAGAAGACACGAAATCCCACGGGATAACGCCCATCTCGTTCATTGCCTGTAGAGTGTTCATAGCCTCGATTCCGGGCTCGGTATTGAAGAGAATTTCATGTGTGTTGGCATCAACAAATCCGGTTCCGCCCACGCCGTTTTGCAGGGCAAAGATTTGTAGATACTGTTGACCGTTTGCACCGGTAGTGGGTAGAGCAAAACCGGACTGTGTGACGGTGTCTCCATCCTTAATTACCAACGCTTCATGAGCTGCAAGCAGTTCCGCCCAGTTGGTGGGAGGTGCATCAGGATCAAGACCTGCTGCTGCAAACATCTCGGTGTTGTATGCAAACACACGTGCATCGGCGTTAAATCCTATGCCGTACAGATTGTCGTTAAGAGTTCCGGCCGCAAGAACTGCGGGATAGATATCATCAGCACCTTCCCAACCTTCGGAATAGGTGTTCAGGCTCTCGTATTGTTCCAGTGTAACACGTCCGACAACCTTTGCAACTCCGTCAAATACCACGTCAGCAGATGTGCCGGCGGCAAAAGCGGTGTTCCATTTGGTATCGATGTCGCCCCAGTCAACCTCGGAATATTCAACTGTGTACTGCGGATTTGCGGTCTCAAAGTCCGCGATCATCTGCATAAATGCCTCGTTTTTATTCTCCTCAAGGCCTGCACGCATGAATGATATTGATGTTGTTTCACCACTCGGTTCCTCAGCGGGTGCTTCGGACTCGCTCGCCGGTGCGTCACTCTCTGTCTCGGCTGCCGGTTCTGCCGGTGCAGAGCAGGCGGTAATAAGTAACATACTCACTGCCAAGAGAAAGCTTAACAGCACTTTAAACTTGTTTTTCATCTTAATTCCTCCTTATTTTGTTGTTAAAATTACAAAAGTAATGAGTATATTATAAAAATTTTTGAGACATAAGACAATGTGTCGGGTTGACAAGTTTTATGAAAATATTTTGATTGTTACACAAATCGGTCAAAAGCAAAAACAAAACATCGAGCAAAACCTCGATGTTTTGTAAAATATTTGGATTTAGTTGTAATATGTTTGGGTTGCGGTATTTTTTATCCTTGACAGAGCTATTCCTCGAAGTCAAATTGTTGCTTGCGATAGTCATGCGGTGTCACACCCTGATATTTTTTAAACAGTTTACTAAAGTAGGCGGCATCCGGCAATCCCACCTGCTCGCCCACCTGCCCTATCGATAGTTTCTTTTGAACAAGTAGCCCCTTTGAGAGTTCAAGTCGGTATTGTTGTAGATACTCAAACAGGTTTACGCCAATCTCTTTTTTAAATACGGTGGAAAGATAGCTGCGGTTGAGGTGTACCGCCTCGGCAATGTCGTCCAATGTCAACGGTTTTGTGTAGTTAGTTTTTATATACAGTATGGTGTTTGCAACCACCGGGCTGATGTCCTTTTCGTAGTCCGGCAGTAGCGACAACAGATCCTCTATGCGCTCTACAAAGGCATTGCGAAACATCGAAAACCGTTGTGTTTCGATAATTCTTACAATTCTATCCACCGCAATGGTTTTGCGTTGAGCCTCGGGGATTTTTTCCCAATATATCTGTAATAAAAACCTCATTGCTACGCAGTGTACCTGTAAAAGAGGAGGATGCGTGTTCCCAATCAGTTCCAACCAATCATGAACCCGGTTTAGTATGGAGCGATAGTTTTCAATCCGGATAAACGTCGAAATCTCCTGTTCGACGTCGCTAAGCAGGCAGAGCTCTTCCTGCGTGGGCTCACTACTTTCCTGTATTTGATAGTATAATAGCAGTCGAAGCTGCTCCATTGCCTCCTTGTAGATCGCCGAGAGATCATAAGTCTTTTCACCAAACGCCGAGGCGATATAGCAGTTTTCCAGCCCAAAGGACTGTAGGGTATCACGACACTTTTTCACAAAATCTTTTCTAAACGGCAGTCCGGAAAACAGGGCAATAGCCCCCTCGTTGAGTGGCAATGTATATGGGACAATCCCCTCTTCACTATATACAAAGTTCAGTATATCAAAGGAGCGTGACACGTCCTGTTCATCCTTCGTCTCCAAAAGAATTATTAGCAGACTTTGCCCAAAGATGGATTGCCATTTTGTCGCATCGACCTCTTTGTCGGTGTGAATCAGCTCGTTCAGCATATCATATATGGGGTCGCTCTTTTGCTGACCTGAGGATTTAAGGCTCTTGAATGCCGTGTCGAGACTTTGCCGTAAGCTTTCCTCGCTGATCTCTGTTTTCAACAAAAACTCTCGCGCTCCGAGCTGTAATGCCTGCCGCGCATAATCAAAGTCATCATATGCGGTTAGCAGTATGGTGTATGGCATACGTTTATGCGATTTGAGCGAGTTCAGCATCGAGATTCCGTCCATAACCGGCATACGGATGTCGGTAAATAGTAGATCCACCGGATTTTCAAGACAGTATTCCAGTGCCTGTTGCCCGTTGGAACAGGTTTTAACCACACAATAGTCAGAGGATAATGTCTCGATATTCTTTTTTAACCAGGTTACAATGATCTGCTCATCGTCAACTATCACTATATTCATTGTGTCTGCTCCTGTGCTTCTACTATCGGAAAGGTGACAACAAATGTGATGCCGCCCATTCCATTCTTCTCCACCATTAATCCATAATCATTGCCGAAGTTGTATCTAAAACGCTGTTGAACATTTGCAAGCCCTATCCCTGCAAATCGGGTCTCGCGACCTTCCATGATATCGGTATCAAGTCGTTCCTTTATCCTTTCAATGTCGGCGTTCTCACCGTCGTCCTCGACCTCAATGCGCACACACTGCCCCTGCCGCATAGCCTTAATAGATATATGCCCCAAAGAACTCTTAGTGTTAAAACCGTGAGAGATGCTGTTTTCCACAAGCGGTTGTATGGTATTCTTTAATATTCCACAATCCTTTACATCGGGAGCAATGTCAATTTCGTAATTAAAGGCGTTTTGATGGCGTATCTGCATAAGATTCATATAGTCGCCAACGAGTGAGAGCTCCTCCTCCACCATGATAAGGCTGCGATTATCCTTAAATGAGCGGCGCAGTAACTTTGAAAAGGTGACCATCGCACGGTCGGCGTCGGCGTACTGCTCCATCTGCACCATAAAGCGTATAGTGGCAAGTGTGTTGTAGAGAAAGTGCGGGTTTATCTGTGCTTGTAGTGTTTGAAACTCAAGAGCATATTTTTTTTGCTCCTCCTCGTGAAGCTTGTCTATGAGCGACTGTAGCGCGTCAAGCATGTCGTTAAAGTTCCTGCCCAGCTCATGGAACTCACTCTCATATTCCTCCTCATGCAAACGAGCTTTAAGGTCGCCGCTTGTGACGGTGAGTATATGTTTGTTTATGCCTAAAATTTTTCGGTGGATATAGTTACTGTTGTATCGGACCATCACCACGATGACGAATAGTAGTAAAAGACCGAGCAACACGGTGATGTATATATAGTCTGTCCATATATACGAAACATTCCCATAACTGATTATCTTCCACTCGGTATCATCGACGGTGGCAAAGAGGATATTGGAGTTAACACCCGCAACATCCGTGGTAAAAAACCCACTCTCCTCCCGAAAAATTTCGCTGTAATCCTCTTTAAAATTGATGTTTAGATCGTATATCTTCGGGTCGGATGCAAAAATGATGTTGCCCTCTCGGTCGGTCATGACGCTGTTGTCGACAGCGGTATCAAACTGCAACAGGTCGTCGACAAACATCTCTCGCGACATTGCGACCACAACCAACGCAATCTCACGTGCACTGTTGCTATTTTTTAAAATAGTTGTTGCAAATACCGCCTTGTCCGGCAGGTGTTCACTCAAAATCTCACTTTGATATGCCGGAAAAAAGGTCACCTTGCCGGCGCTCTTTTCCAACTCTTGATACCATGCCTCCATCTTAAGCTCTTCAAGAGATATAGCGCCCTCCTCAACCGCCACCGAACTCTCAAAAAAATTCTCTTCGTTCTCGCCAAAGACCAGGATTTGATACCAACCGGTGTTGTACATACTGGTGAGCTCGACACAGCGCACCGAAATATCGGCTCGATATCGCACCAGCTCATAATCACTATACTCCTGCATAGACAACATCCGATGAATATCTCTGTCTATAGTAAAAGTGGCTATCATCTTGATAACCTCGGTATTGGTAGAAAGAACTGCCTCGGCACGGTCTATCAACACCTGCAAATTAGTCCTGTTATTACTTGCCGACGCGTTAGCCGAGACGGATACAAGTAACACAAAGAACAGTACGATGAGAGGCAACACGATAGCAAGGTTGACAAACAACACCGTCTGTTTAATACTTTTTGGTTGAAAAAATGATTTTTTCGTCTTAAACCTCCCAAGATAGCTCTATCTGTTTATTTCACATACACCCTTATTTGTAATAAGCGTAAACAACGCTATTATAGATATTATAAACTATAACAGCGTTGTTTCCAAGATGTTTT
>CAYJMO010000093.1:0-7023 GCA_964371365.1 uncultured Oscillospiraceae bacterium | reverse complement strand
AGAGGTGACCGATGGTCGCCTCTTTTTTTATTTTACATACATTTAACATTCCTCGCCTTTTTGATTTAACATATCTTACGTATAATTTGAGACATGAGATAAATAAAAAATCAAGAGGAGAAAAGATGAGCAAGAAATTCAACTTTATTATTGCATTTGCATTGACCTTTGCTATGATGCTATCCGGATGTACGCCCGCCGCACCGGCAAGTGAGGCAGCACCGGACGCAGAGCCGGCAGCAACAGAGGAGACCCCGGCAGAGGAGGCCCCGGCACTGGACAAGATTTCCGTTATCACCCGTGAGGACGGCTCCGGAACACGTGGCGCATTCGTTGAGATCACCGGCATCATGGAAGACGATATCGACAACACAACCGTTAACGCTATAGTTCATGACGGCACCGGCAAGGTTATGACCGCCGTTGCAAACGACCCTGCCGCAATGGGTTACATTTCACTCGGCTCGCTCAACGACACCGTCAAGGCACTGAGCGTAGACGGCGTTGAGGCAACCGGCGCAAACGTAGCCTCCGGCGACTATAAACTCGCAAGACCCTTTAACATCGCAACCCTTAAAGGCGCAGAGCTAAGCCCGCTCACTCAGGAGTTTATCAACTACATCATGAGCCCGGAAGGACAGGCGATTGCGGAAGAAAACGGCTTTATCGCAGTAGAGGCAGGGGAGTCGATCACCTCCGAGCAGATGGAGGGTGAGATAATGATAGGCGGTTCCACCTCGGTCACCCCTTTAATGGAGAAGCTTAAAGAGGCATACTTAGTGCTCAACCCCAACGCCACCATCAACATCGAGGGCATCGGTTCCACCGGCGGCATGACCGGCGCGATGGAGGGCACATTCGATATCGGTATGGCGAGCCGTGAGCTCAAAGATTCCGAGATGGAGGCACTGGACGGAATGGCTATCGCACAGGACGGCATCGCAATGGTGGTCAACAACGCAAACCCGCTCGCAAACATCACTATGGATGAGATTAAGAGCGTCTACACCGAAGGCATCACAAGCTACACAGGACTTGCAGGTTAAATTTCAATAATGTAGGAGCGACCATGTGTGGTCGCCCCTACACCTAAAAACATCCCGGCACGCATACAATGCGTGCCGACGATTTGATATATATTATATAAAAGGAATCCACAAAATGCGGGAAAAGTTTTTTGAAATATTATTCCTTATAACTGCGACCATATCCATCATCTCGGTGGTGGTTATCTGCGGTTTTTTGCTGATAAGCGGTGTGCCTGCCATGGCGGAGATCGGGCTTGCAGACTTCCTCTTTGGCACAAAATGGGCACCCTCCAACGAGCTATTCGGCATACTGCCCATGATAGTCGGCAGTATCTACATAACCGCAGGCGCCATCGTGCTCGGCGTGCCGATTGGCATACTGACAGCCGTCTTTGTGACTAAGTATTGTAGCGCAAAGGTGTATGTCTATCTCAAACCGGCGATAAATCTTATGGCAGGTATTCCCTCCATTATCTATGGATTTTTCGGCATGACGGTGCTCGTCCCCTTTATCCGTGAGAATATCGGTGGCGACGGCAATAGCATCTTGACCGCGAGTGTCCTGCTCGCCATCATGATACTGCCGACCATCATCAACCTCAGCGAGGCGGCAATCCGTGCCGTGCCCTCACCCTATGAAGAGGGCGCGCGTGCCCTCGGTGCGACACATGAACAGAGCATATTCAAGGTTATTCTGCCGGCGGCTCGATCCGGTATTCTCGCCTCGGTAGTGCTCGGTATCGGGCGCGCTATCGGTGAGACGATGGCGGTTATCATGATTGCCGGCAATCAGCCGAGGCTCACCGCCAATATCCTCGAGGGTATCAGAACCATGACCGCAAATGTCGTCATGGAGATGAGATACGCTGCAGGTCTGCATGAGGATGCCCTCGTCGCGACCGGTGTGGTGTTGTTTGTCTTTATCCTTATCATCAATCTATGCTTTTCCATCATCAAGAGAAAGGCGAATAGTCTATGAGAAAAAAATTAAACCCCATTAAATGGCTGGTCTATCTGTCGGCATTTTTGACTATCGGTGTCATATCCATTCTTATAATATATATTCTCGGTATGGGTGTACCGCAGATTGTGGTGGAGATAGGAAAGCTCTTTTCTGGACAACCCTCGCTTTTTAACCTTGAATACAACTCCGACAATGTCTCGCTTGTCTTTTCCGTCTATAACACCATCGTGATGGTTGTTCTATCGCTCGCACTCGCATCCTTTTTCGGGGTGCTCACGGCGGTGTATCTTGTGGAGTATGCAAAACCCGGCAACAAGTTTGTGGAGATTATCCGCGTTACCTCCGAAACGCTCTCCGGCATACCCTCCATCATCTACGGACTGTTCGGAAGTATATTTTTTGTTACATTTTTGGGGTTGAGTTTCAGCCTGATATCGGGTATACTGACAATATCAATAATGATACTTCCGCTCATAATACGCTCCACCGAGGAGGCATTAAAAGCGGTGCCGGACAGCTACCGTGAGGCGAGTTTTTGCCTCGGTGCATCGAAACTGCGTACCGTCTTTCGCGTGGTGCTCCCCAGTGCCGCAAACGGCATTATCGCAGGTGTTATCCTCGCCATAGGCCGTGTGGTCGGTGAGACGGCGGCGCTTATTTATACCTCCGGCTCAACCTCCAACCTCGCCGGCAATATCTTCACCACCGGTGGGCGAACCCTGTCGGTACATATGTACATGCTCTCGGGTGAGGGGCTTCACATCAATCAGACCTACGCCACCGCCGCCATCCTGCTTATCATAATATTGGCACTCAACGGCATATCTACCGCGATAGGCAAAAGATTGATGAAATTCGATTAGTTAGGAAAGGAATGTCAATGAAATTCAGTGTGAAAGATGCCAATCTCTTCTATGGCGATTTTCAGGCGCTTAAAGGGATCGACATGCAGATAAAGGAGAAGGATATAACCGCCTTTATAGGACCGTCCGGTTGCGGTAAAACAACGCTTTTAAAGAGCCTTAACCGTATGAACGACCTTGTCGCCGGATGTAAGGTGAGTGGTGAGTTTTTACTGGACGGGGTTGATATTTATAGGAATATGGATCCGAACGACCTGCGCAAAAAGGTTGGGATGGTCTTTCAAAAACCAAACCCGTTTCCGATGAGCATCTATGACAATGTGGCATACGGTCCGCGCACCCACGGGATACGCTCCAAGGTGACCCTTGACAACATAGTAGAAAAGGCACTGCGTGACGCGGCTATCTGGGATGAGGTCAAGGATAGACTTAAGAAAAACGCACTCGGCATGAGCGGCGGTCAACAGCAGAGGCTGTGTATAGCAAGAGCACTTGCCGTCGAGCCGGAGGTTTTGCTTATGGACGAGCCGACCAGTGCGCTGGATCCCATATCCACCTCGAGGATTGAAGAGCTCGCGTTGGAGCTGAAAAAGGATTACACCATAGTAATTGTCACCCACAACATGCAACAGGCGGCGAGAATATCGGATAGCACCGCATTCTTTCTGCTCGGTGAGGTGGTGGAGTTTGACGACACCGAGGTTATATTCTCAAAACCAAAAGACGAGCGCACCGAGGCATACATAACCGGACGATTTGGATAATATAGATAGGAGAAACACTAAAATGTCAAGAAATAGATTTGACGCACAGCTGGAACAGCTCAACGTCGAGATGATAAAGCTCGGCAGTCTGTGCGAGGATGCGATAAAATATGCACTCAAGGCACTTTTGGAGGACGATGACACCTCGGCAAGTCTCGCGATAGAAAAGGATAAGGCGATAGACAAGTCAGAGCGCGAGATAGAGGGGCTTTGTATGCGCCTATTTATCCAACACCAGCCGGTGGCAAAGGATCTGCGCTTTATCTCATCAGCACTCAAGATGATCTCCGACATGGAGCGAATCGGCGATCAGGCGGCGGACATTGCCGAGATTGCAAAGCATGTGCATTACAGCGACACCACCTGTGACTGTCATCTGCGTGAGATGTCAGAGACGGCGATAAAGATGGTCACTCAGAGTGTCGACTCCTTTGTAAAGGGTGATCTAAAGCTTGCACATTCGGTCATAGAGTATGATGATGTCATGGACGATCTTTTTGATAAGTTAAAGGGAGAGCTCATCGGAATGATCTCACGCAACAATGAGCAGAGTGAGTTTTGTATCGATTTGTTGATGATAACAAAATACTTAGAGCGCATCGGCGACCACGCGACCAACATCGCGGAGTGGGTAGAATTCTCTATCATAGGTGCACATGATGACGAGCTCACCGCCGACCAACTTTCAAGCATAAAAGGTGATAATTAGTTGAGGATAAAGCATTGATCTATCTTGTGGAGGACGACAACAGCATAAGAGAGCTGATCGCCTATACCCTAAACGGTGCAGGTATGCAAACCTGTGGGTTTTGCGAGCCGAGTGAGTTTTGGACTGCGATAAAAAAGGAGTTGCCGGAGCTGATATTGCTCGATATCATGTTACCGGATGAGGACGGGCTGTCGGTGCTTAAAAAGCTAAAAGAAAGCCCGAGTACATGCCACATACCGGTTATTATGCTCACCGCTCTGGGCACCGAGTATGACAAGGTGGTCGGTCTCGATAGTGGCGCGGATGACTATGTCACCAAACCTTTCGGCATGATGGAGCTGCTTGCGCGTGTCAAGGCACGGCTTAGAAACACCGGTGAAAAAATTCAAAAGCAGGATGATTTCTCGCTCGGGGCACTCACCGTCAGCAGGACGAGGCACGAGGTCAAGGCAGAGGGTGAGAGTGTCGAGCTTACGCTCAAAGAGTTTGAACTGCTCTGCTGTCTTTTGGAGAATAAGGGCAACGCAATGACAAGGGACAGACTGCTCGATATTGTGTGGGGTTATGACTTTGACGGTGAGAGCAGGACGGTGGATGTCCACATCAGAACCCTGCGACAAAAGCTCGGGGAGTGCGGTGAATATATAACTACCATTCGCGGGATAGGGTATGTAATAAGACAGATATAAAGAGGTGTTAATTCTATGACAAGACGAATATTCGGCTCGACACTGTTCGTGACTACGGTCATGATACTGATATCGTCGTTGCTCGTTTTCGGTATGCTATACAACTATTTTTATAACGAGGCCGCGGACGAGGTGCGAGTTGAGACGGACAGGGTGGCGGCAGGAGTAGAGGAACAGGGGATAGACTATCTGCAACTTATTGAGCCGGTGGTGCAGTATCGAATGACACTGATAGCCGCCGACGGTGTTGTGCTTTATGATAACGAGGCTATTGCATCCGAGATGGATAACCACGGCGACCGTGAGGAGATTGTCGAGGCATTGCAGTCGGGGCACGGCAGCAGTGAGCGCTTTTCCGACACGCTCTCCACCTCCACCATATATTTTGCAAAGCGGCTCTCGGACGGGAGTGTTTTAAGGTTGTCCTCCATGACGGACAGCATTATAACATTACTGTTAGACCTTGTGCGACCGGTGTTGGTTGCACTGTTAGCGGCGATTATTTTGTCGGTAGCGGTGGCATGGCTCAGCGCAAAGCGGATAGTCAGACCGATAAATGAAATAGACCTTGAAAAACCGGAGGAGGTCGTGCTCTATGACGAGCTCGCCCCACTTTTGACAAGGATTATAAAACAGCGTGAGCAGTTGGAGCGCCGCATGGCGGAGATTGAGTATCGCCGCAGTGAGTTTGAGACCATCACCGCCAACATGAAAGAGGGTCTTTTGGTGCTGGACAGCAAAGGGCATGTGATAACCCATAACGAGGGTGCGCTCACCCTGATGGGTATCAAAGCACCGGAAAAATTGCAGAGCGTTTATACCCTCAACCGCAGCGAGCAGTTTTATGACTGTGTCGATAATGCGATAGAGGGCAAGCACCGCGAGGGTGTGGTACACTTTGGGGATAGGGTTTGTAGAATTTTTGCAAATCCGGTTTTGAGAGAGGGTGACCTCGTCGGGATAATTCTATTGATCTTCGACACCACCGAGAGTGAAAAACACGAGAAAATCCGCCGTGAGTTCACCGCCAATGTGTCACATGAGCTGAAAACACCGCTCACCTCCATCTCCGGCTTTGCCGAGATAATAAAAAACGGCATGGTCAAGGATGCGGATATAAAGAAGTTCGCCGGTAACATCTATGACGAGGCACAGCGTCTTATTGCCCTTGTTCGCGACACAATAAAGCTGTCGGAGCTGGACGAAAAACGCTCCGACTTTATAAAGGGAGAAATAGATCTTACCGAAACGGTCAAGTCAGTGTTAAAAAGACTGGAACCGATAAAGGAAGAAAAGGATGTCTCCTTTGAGATAGAGTTGACATCAGCGATAAATATCGTCGGTGTGGAGCAGGTCATACATGAGATGGTCTACAACATCTGTGATAACGCGATAAGGTACAACCGCGACGCAGGTAAGGTGTTTGTAACGCTGACCGGCGATGAAGATGAGGTGAAACTATCGGTCTGTGACACCGGTGAGGGCATACCTCACGCCGAGCGGGAGCGAATATTTGAGCGTTTTTATCGTGTCGACCAGTCTCGCAACAGTGTCGGCACCGGTCTTGGGTTGTCGATAGTCAAGCACGGTGCACAGCTGCACGGTGCGAGTGTAGAGGTCAAAGATCGAGAGGGAGAGGGAACCTGTTTTATTCTGCGTTTCCCACGTTGACAGTGTATATGTAGCCTTGTCTATCCCGACCGACGCGCTCGGCGATACCGAGGTGGTGCAGGACGACTAAGATGGCGCGCGCGGTGGCGAGCTTGGTGCTCATAATCCGCGCGAAGTCTTTGGAACAAAACCTTTCCGGCAGAGCGTCGGGCAGTAGCTCGCGGTAGCTCTCAATACCGCAAAGATGAAGTGAATGAACATAAAGGCACGGCACAAGGTCGTGCTTTTTGTGTTTTTGTCGGTAGGTCTTTTTCGCCGATTGATAGCGGTAGTCGACGGCCTCCATCACCACCGCCGATATCGATAAACGCTCGTCCGAGAGAAGTGTGCGGATT
>CAYJMO010000092.1:0-7270 GCA_964371365.1 uncultured Oscillospiraceae bacterium | reverse complement strand
AACGTCTTAAAATCTTCGCCCGGCATTGTGGTGAAAAGAGCATCTTCGCTCCAATAAATTGCATATGCACCGTCTGAATTTGCACTCACTACATCCTCAAAGACAAGTTCACCCTTTGCAGCGGCAGCCTCTTTTGTTATTGCAAATAAATCATCCTCGCCGCCATCTGAGGTGTTGTCATCGTTTAAAGTCTCATTCTCTTTAAAGTTTTCAATCCTTGCAAGATACTCCTTTACCCTTTCGCTATCTGCCTTTGAGGGGTCTATAGGTAGGTTGAACAGGACGTTTACGCCCTCATAGTCGGGGTTTACGGTGATTTCACCACTGTCTTCATCAAAAATATATGCAGGCATACCCGGCATGGCATCGCTAACACTTAAATACAGGTGATTATCGGCAAAGTATTCTATGACTTCCAGTTCCATGAGCTGGTATTGCACGCCGTCAATCAGTGTGCCCATGCCGGAAGTGCCAAAGGTAAATCCGTTGTGTAAACCAGGGTTCATACCCTTTACAAGCGGTGAGACAGTGAGCATACGCTCTATCATTTCTATCGGTGCGCCGTCCTCATTTTCGATTGCTATCACCGCATAGGTTTTGTTTTTATCCACTGCAAGGTCAGACACATCGATCCCCTCGCCGTGTGCAAAGCCCATAAAGGTGATCTTTAAACCTGCGTCGGTGTGACTTTCCCCTATTTCCACCGCGTCATCAAAGTTAAAGGGTGTTGCAAAATGGTCGTAAATCTCCCCATTTTCGTCGGTGAAAACAAGATCCTCGGCAACCTCCCGTGGGGTGAGCAACCGTACCGAGGCAAAGGCGGTGACGCTAAGTAGCGCGATCGACGCGGCGATAATTATAACTCGTTTCATGCTTAAACTCCTTTTTTTGGGTTTTGTTGCAGACCTAATAATTTGACTGTAGAGCAAATCCTTGTCCGTCACATTTTCCGATAGAGCTTTTTTAATCAAATCATTCTCTTTCATAGCTCTTTATACTCCTTTAAATATATTTTTCTGACCTTTGCAAGCGTGCGATAAAGCTTCGTTTTGACTGTTGAGCTTTTCATGTTCAGCGAGATTGCAATCTGCTCGATACTGTTGTCACAGTAATAATAGAGGTAAAATATCTTGCCCTCTGTCGGTGGTTGTTTCGAGATAAAATCTGCAATCTGTGAGAGTAGCTCCTTTGTTACATATTGTTCTTCTATATTTACGCCGTCTGCAAGGGCGGTGGAGTCGTATTCATTTTCATCGTCGTCTGTCATGAAAAGCGGTAGATGATATTTTTCTTTGTTGCCGGAGTAATATCTGCTGAGTTTTGCCTTTGCCACCTGTCGCACAAAGCCTTGAGGATTTTTCATATAGCCTGCACCTTTACGCTCTATGGTGTTGTATATCTCTATATAAATCTCCTGTAAAACATCTCCTACCTGTGAGATGTTGTCACACCGTGCGGTGATATAAGCCGCCGTCTTGTCATAACTCTCGTCGTAGAGCCGGTTGAAAAATTCCAATTTTTTGTCGTTCAGTTTACATTCACCCCCTTATACTATTATTGTGGCATTTTCTTTAGTTTTTGTTTCAGATTGATGAAAAATATTTTTAAAAGCCGAAACTATCCCCCCGACAAAAATTTCTGTCGGGGGGTAGTTTGCGTTATTAACTATGTAAATTAACCAAAGTATCTTGCGAGCAGTCCTGCGAATGCTTTGCCGTGGCGTGCCTCATCCTTTGCCATCTCATGGACGGTGTCATGGATTGCGTCGAGGTTTGCCTCCTTAGCACGTTTTGCAAGGTCGAACTTGCCTGCGGTTGCGCCGTTCTCCGCCGCAACGCGGAGTTCTAAGTTCTTTTTGGTGGAGTCGGTCACGACCTCACCGAGTAGCTCTGCAAACTTGGAAGCATGTTCTGCCTCTTCAAAAGCGGCCTTTTCCCAGTACAAGCCTATCTCGGGATAGCCCTCACGATGAGCAACACGGCTCATTGCAAGATACATGCCAACCTCGGTGCACTCACCCTCAAAGTTAGCGCGAAGGTCTGCCATAATGTCCTCACTTGCGCCCTGTGCAACTCCGATGATGTGCTCTGCAGCCCAGGACATGGTGCCGGATTGCTCGGTAAACTTTTCAGCACCGACCTTACACTGCGGACATGATGCCGGAGCACTGTCACCCTCGTGAACATAACCGCAAACAGAACATACAAACTTTTTCATAATCTTTTCTCCCTTTTTAATATTAATTTAATTCGTCAATTCGCATACTGTAAAGCTCCCTTTTCAGCAAATTGTTGACATCTAAAAATCTGCTCCTGATATCACAAATTTGTTTGTTGTGCACCCTTGTACACTCAAACTCGTGACCAAGACAGTGGTTTATCTCGATAGGACCGTCGATAGCCTCGATAATGGAACCGAAACTGAGCTCGCAAGGCGAGCGATTCAGCTCATATCCCCCTCGTACCCCTTTGTGAGATCGAATGATGCCGGCAAGTGTGAGTTTGCGAAGAATTTTTAGTGCAAACTTCAATGTTATGCCACACTGCTCCGCTATCTCTTTCGCCGCGGTGACACCATCATTTTTCGAGAGATTGAAGACTATGCGTATGGCATAATCAGCCTCATGAGTTATTCGCATTTGATGACAAATCCTCTCAATCGATGTTTTAAATGTCTATGCATTGATTATACTATTGATAATCATTCCTGTCAAGAGAAAATGTATACTTTTTTGGTATTCTTTGTTTTTTGTAAACTATTACATATAACACAAGTTATTTTCTGTGATTTCGACAAATTATCCAAAAAACGAAGTGTCAAGCAAACTGAATGACTATAACTTTAATGCATAGATCGGATGAAACGACATGATATGTCGGATATTATGTTAAGGGAATAAAATATAATCCGACACTGATTGCACCGCAGAGCAACATCAGCTTAACCATGCCTACCTTAAACTTGCGATAGGCGATCAGCGCTATAGCCACCAAGACGATAAAGATAATGTCGGGGGTTCCGGCGGTGGTGACGACAACATCCAGTAATATTCCGAGTGCGGCGACACAGATAAGACCGGTTACCACCGGTTTTAAGAGCACTAACATGTCCTGCACTATCGAGAGGTCACGATAACGGAAGTAGAGTTTACATAAGATAAGCATGATAATCACCGACGGAGTGATTATGCCGGCGGTTGCAATTATTCCACCGAGCACTCCCGCCATCTTGGTGCCGACAAAGGTCGCCGAGTTGAGTATGATGGGACCCGGGGTTAGTTGACTGATGGTGACAAGATCTGCAAATTCGGTGGCGGTAAGCCACGCTTTTTCCGTTACGGTGAGGTGCTGTATCAGCGGCAGTATGGCATAACCGCCGCCAAATCCGAGTGCGCCGACTATCAGGAATGAAACGTAAAGCTCTAACAGCATCTACTCACCCCCTTTTTTTCTAACATTCTTTATCAGCGAAAACCCACCTAAAACGACGATGGATACCGCGACAATTATCGCAGGATTAATCCCTAAAAAGTATGTTGCCGAAAAGGATACGACCAACAAAAGCACCGACACCCATTTTAGCTTTTTGTAGCTGTCTATGGTGTACTGCAACACGAGATCTATCATTATGGCGGCGACGGCGGCGTTCATGCCCTTAAACACGGCGGCGGCAAGCGCATATTCCGATAATAGCGAGTAAACCCTCTCAAAAAGCGTGATAAAGACGAGTGGGGGCAGTACCGCACCAAATAGTGCGCAGAACGCTCCTCTCACACCTGCCATGCGATAGCCGACAGCAAGCGAGGAGTTGACCGCGATCGCCCCGGGGCCGGACTGCGCTATCGAGACGAGGTCCGACATCTCCTCCTTGTCAATAAACTTTAAATCCTCCACATACCGCTTTGTGAGGAGCGGCACGGCGATATAACCTCCCCCTATCATAATCAGACTTATGAACAAAGAGGAGGCAAACAGGTTTACGTAGGTGTTGTTTAACAGCTTTTTTATAGCGATTCCTTTCTTTCGATTATTCCGTATCGGTGTCCTCAAAAAGACCGGAGGTGGGCTCAAACGACATCATCGGGTCGATTGCATATCGGTCTATCTGTAGCTGATAATGTAGGTGAGAACCAGTGGAAAAACCGGTGGTACCCATGTCGGCGATGAGCTGACCTTTTTCCACTATGTCGCCAGCCTCTACATGAATTGCATCGAGGTGGAACATATACGCCTTTAGTCCACCGCCGTAGTCCAGCACAATTGTGCCTCCCGACAGCTGTAAGAAGTCCGCAAACTCTACCTTGGCATGGTTTGGTGCAATGACCGGTGTGCCAATCGGCCCTGCAATATCCGTACCGCCGTGGTAGCCGTTAAACTCGCCGTTAATATATCTTATCATGCCGTATTCACTGGAGAAACGACCCTCGGCAGGGAGCAAAAACTCCCCCTCCCAATATTTATTCTCGTCTTTAGTGTCGTAGAGAGGATAGATTTTTTCACGATATTCCGCATTTGCCGCCTCGCTGTCCCCGAGAGAGGCGGTGGAGCTGTCCATGGTGAAACTCTGTACCTCAAAATCCTGTGTCGAGACGTTTATCACAAGTTCCTCAACAACCTCACCGAGTGTGACGGTGGCGGTGTAGCTGCCGGGTTCAACAAGATATCCGGTCGGTATGATAGTGCTGTAAACACCGTCCTGCTCGGTAAAAAGTGTGCTTCCGAGTTCGCTCTCTATCGAGGGCGACACATCCTCCGGCAGGTTGCGAACGTAGATGGAGACCGTGTCCCCTTGGACTATATCGGTGCTGGAAATGTTGACCTCCATGGGAGGTGGCGGCAGGGTAAGGAGATACTCAAAGTAGTAGGTCATGGTGCCAAAACCGAGCTCCGGATCACTCATGCCCAGTGTAATTTTGTAGCTGTATGTCCCCTCCTCGGTGAGGGGGTAGGCAAATACCTCCTCCGGCGTGCCGGCGATCAACTCGTCGTCACCAAAACTCAACGACATCGTCGCAGACGGGAAATTGTTCCCGAGATCATAGTTCAGCGGCTCGCCCTCGCCCTCTATCAGGACAAGTTGTCGATCGTAGCTATAGTTCATCGCCTTGCCCTCGTCATCGAAAAGCACAGGGTAGACCCAATCGATGCTCATAGGCTCTAATGTATGCTCATTCACCGTTAAAACAGAGATGGACGGTGGCGTTTCACCGATCGATGCATAGTAGTCGCTGTATGCAAAATAACCGCCGACCCCGACGGCTATTATGATTGTTATTATAAAGATGGGAATTGTTTTTTTCATCTGTGTTCCTTAGGGTGATTAAATGTCGATGTATCGCTTGCCTTGTAGGGGACAACGCCCTCATTGTCCCTTATTCCTCCACGTCCGGAAGCTCCAGTGTCTTATGGTGTCGGTCCTTAAATGCGGCGGTGAACTTGCTGAAAAACCCTGTCTTTTCTTTTGGTTTTGGCTCCGCTACTTTTATCGCCTCACCCTTTTCCATTGAGTCGATAAAGCCCTCATCGAATATACTCACCGGTGTAGCGATCGTCTGCGCCCCATCCGTTTCGACCGGCTCGAGGGTTTGTGGTTCTTCCTGAGGGGGCATCTGTGCCTGTTCCGGCTCGGAGATGGGCTCGACCGGTTGTTCATTTATTATAGGTGGTGCCGGCTCCGGCTCCGGTGCAGGCTCGATATGTTTCGCGTAGTCCTGCGGTGCTACCGGACTGACATCCACATCCTGAACGGTAGTGTTGCGTGGGGTGAGAGCAACCGGAGTTGACGCAATCTTTATCGGTGTTTCGGCGAGGTCGACCCCAACCGCCTCGGGTAGCATAATGGTCATCTTGTGGGTCTGTTTTGGGTCGAGGGTTTCGATACGATATGCCGACGTCGGGGATTTTTTTACGATAAAGCGGAACATACCACTAATATATGCTTTTTCTATCGCTGAAATAACCTCATCAAACTTTATTTTTTGACAAAGGAGTCCGTTAAAGGCCCCCGACAACATCGCCCTTGTGGGGGGGAGGGTGCCGCATAGCAGTGGCACTGCCACCATTAATATATTGTCTACACACCCACATCTATCATAAATACCGGCAGCCTTAACTTGCGAAATAAGGTTTTGCATGTCGCGGTGTTCGCAAAGTCCGTCAAAGGTGTACACATTGCACCCCTCGACATCAAGCGTCAGCTGAAGCTCTGCATTCACGGCGACGCCGTCCACTAAAACGATATTCGATCGACCATCGCCGTTATGTGACAGGGTATCACTCAGCGTCACACCAATATCGGCATAACAACTGAATGACTCACCGTTTAATATAAAGGATAAAACCCTCTTTTTCATCTAAACGACCGTTCCTTTCTCATGTAAGAACTTTTATTTCTTTGCAAAATCAATACAGCGCGATATAGCAAGTTTTGTCGACTCACGAATCAGGTGAACTAAAAACTCGTGGTCGTCGCCATCGTTTACACCGGCAGGTATGGAGTGGAGTATCGCGGCGGTTATGGGGGTGATATCGGCAGGGAAAATGCCGCTACCCTCCGCTAAAATTTCCGCTTCACTGAGTCGACAGGAGGGATAGTTTTCACAACAAAACGAAAGACGAAGACGTTCTATTCGCACACGGTCGGGGGTAAGGCTGACGTTGGCACAGCAGTAGAGCATGTTTTTGTAGGGAGAGTTGTGGGTGGCGTATGCTACGGTAGCGCCGAAGATACGCTCCAGCGACTCCTTCTCGATTATCACTGCGGTGACCAACTCGTCCGCAGCGAGCACCGTCCCCTTTTTTGCAAAGAAGTCCGCGATGCTGACAAGTCGTGAGCGCTCGGGATTTTGCAGTTGAACATAAGCATCATAGGCGTGAAAGACCGCCGCAAGCTCACAAAACTCGCTTTGCTTACACAGGTTGCCGCCGACCGTCGCTTTGTTGCGAAATGTCACATCGGAGATGGAGTAGACCGTCTCGGCGACGGCAGGTATAAGGGTGCGGATAAGCTCGTCCTGCAACAGGTCGGAAAAGGTGGTGGTGGCACCAATTACAAGGTTATTATGTTCATCCCGAAAAACCCCACGTATACCCTCCACCCTATCGAGTGAGATTAACTTTAGTGCGTAGTTATGGGGAAGACAAAGTAGATTTTGACCGCCCGCAACCGCACGTGCACCGGGATATTGGCCAAACAGCGCAAGCGCCTCACCGAGCGTTTTGGGATATAAAATTGTCTCAATGTCAAACATTACGGTTTCCTTTTTGGGTGG
>CAYJMO010000091.1:0-7315 GCA_964371365.1 uncultured Oscillospiraceae bacterium | reverse complement strand
AATATGTAAAGACTGCCGAAAACGACAGTCTCGGTTTGCGTTATTTGCAGTTAGAACCGGAGGATGAGCTGGTTTTGGATTGATTGCTGCGGTTGGAGTTTGAACCGGAGCTTTGTTTGTTTTGGGTCTTGCTGCTTGCCTTATCGCCGCAGGTGGACGAAGATGTTTGCGAGGATCTTGCGTTTTCTGCTTTCTTGTTCATGACTGTTCTCCTAAATGATTTCTTCAACCCCTTGACGTGGGATTTGATATTATTATAGCCACCTTAAAATCATTTATACATCAAAAAAGCCTACCGAATGAAAAGTTCGGCAGGTTTTTATAGTTGAATGACTACATTAGTAGATAAACGCCGCAATGCATATATAGTGCAGTATGTTGCCGGCAAGTACAAACATATGCCATATCGCGTGCATAAATTTCCTTTTGATAGAATAAAAGATTATGCCGCCGGTATAGCACAGACCACCGCCGATAAGCAACCACACACCGGGAGTGGATAAAACCTTAACTATATCGGTCATCAGCCAGACCGCCATCCATCCCATAATTACATAAAGGATGAGCGAGAGCTTTTCAAAGCGTTTAAGCGCAAAAATTTGCAACAGTATTCCGGCGACGGTGCAACCCCAAAGCACAAAAAATATTATTAACGCCCGTTGATTGTCCCGTAACAGCACCAATAAAAACGGTGTATAGGTCGCTGAAATAAGCACAAAAATACTGCAATGATCCATGATGCGAAAGAATTTTTTCACCTTTGGTGGTGTAAATGCGTGGTACAGCGTGCTCATACAGTAGAGCAAAACCATGCCAAAACCAAAGAGAGATGCTGACAGAACACCGACCCAGTCGCTCTCATATGCCGCAATGGTCACGATTGCGCCAAGTCCCATAAGTGACAACACCGTTCCGACACCGTGTGTCACCGAGTTGAATATCTCCTCGCCGACGGTGTAGTCTTTTTTTCCTATAGCCATAATTATTCCTTTATTTACTGTAGAGGTTCATCGCCTTGTCCGTCTCTCCCTTTGCAAAGAGAGAGCTAAAGGACAGAATATCCTCCATGCGACTCGAGATCTGTCGCATTTCTTCTTTTGAGAAGTCGGACAGCACATGGCTGGCCATATCGCCGCCTTGCCCGACACCGATTCGCAGACGGCAAAATTCCTCGCCACAGTGCGCAATAATACTTTTGATGCCGTTGTGTCCACCTGCCGAGCCTTTTTGACGAACACGCAGTTGTGCTGTTGGGATCGCCGCCTCGTCGTATATGACAAGCACGGACTGTATTGGTATTTTATAGTAGCTTATAGCCTTTTTGACGCTCATACCGGAGTTGTTCATATAGGTCTGCGGCTTTAAAAGTAAAATCCGTTTGCCGTCAAGCCTGACCTCGGCACAAAGTCCGTCAAAACGATGCTTTTTAAGCTTCTCGCCGACCTTTTCGGCAAGATAGTCAATCGCCATAAACCCAACGTTGTGGCGGTTTTTTTCATATTTTGCCCCCGGGTTACCCAGACCGACTATGAGGGCATCTATAGCACTTTTTTTGAAAAACATGGTCTAAACAAAGAGTGAGGATATGGGTTTGTCGCTGTATATTCTCGCAATCGCCTCCGCAAAAACCGGCGCGACGGTCAAAACCTTTATCTTGTCACAGGACTTAGCCTTTTCATCGATATTAATGGTATCGAGGAGGACGATCTCGTCGATAACACTGTTGCAGATGCGCTCAATCGCAGGGCCGGAGAGCACACCATGTGTGGCACAGGCGTTGACACTCCTTGCACCGCGTTCCTTGATGGCAATAGCGGCATTGCATAGGGTGCCGGCGGTGTCGATGATATCGTCTAAGATGAGCACATCGCGTCCGGCGACATCCCCGATTACGTTCATAACCTCCGAGACGTTGGCGCGGGAACGGCGCTTATCTACAATGGCGAGAGGAAGCTCAAGGCGCTCCGCAAACTTTCTTGCGCGGTTGACACTGCCAAGGTCGGGGGACATGACGACATAGTCACGCTCGTCCTTTGAGACAAGTTTTTCAAAATATTCCACCAGGATTGGCATACCGAGCATATGGTCAAGCG
This sequence comes from uncultured Oscillospiraceae bacterium, assembly GCA_964371365.1. GTDB lineage: Bacteria > Bacillota > Clostridia > Oscillospirales > Ruminococcaceae > CAYJBH01. Next base: position 5,222 of record CAYJMO010000091.1, on the reverse strand, counting down.
GCATCTCAAAAAAGCCTTGAATTTGCGGCGCATGTAAATCCATGGTCAAGACACGGTCGGCGCCGGCGGTGGAAATAAGGTTTGCGACAAGCTTTGCGGAAATAGGGTCGCGTGAGCGATTTTTGCGATCCTGTCTCGCATAGCCATAGTAGGGGATAACAGCGGTGATACGTCCTGCCGATGCACGACGAAAGGCATCGATCATGATAAGCAGTTCCATCAGGTTACGGTTAACCGGAGTGGCAAAGCTCTGAACCACAAACACATCACTTCCGCGCACACTTTCCTTAATATGTACCGATATTTCACCATCAGAAAAGGTTGAAACTTCGCTTTTGCCAACCGGCAGACCGAGATGATTTGCTATAGCGGTGGCAAGCGCAATGTTAGAGTTGCCGCAAAAAATTTTGATATCTTTGCCGTGTAGGTTCATCTGTTGACCGTTCCTTTCTATTGAAATATGCTATACTTATCTATTTTGATTTTTTGTCTTTGTATTTTTCGAGCTTTTTCTGTGCCCAGCCGGTTTTGTTTGTTTGCTGGGAGCGAGCGATAGCAAGATCACCGGCATCGATGTTTTTGGTGATGGTGGAGCCGGCAGCGGTATATGCACCGTCGCCGAGCATAACCGGTGCGACAAGGTTGGTGTTGCAACCGACAAAGCAATAGTCACCTATCGTGGTTCTTGCCTTGTTTTCACCGTCATAGTTGACCGTCACCACCCCGCAACCTATGTTACAGTGCCGTCCCATGTCGGTGTCACCGATGTAGGTAAGGTGCGCAATGCTGGAACCGTCATTAATGTTTGAGTTTTTGATCTCCACAAAGTCGCCGATTTTAACCCCTTTCCCGATGGATGAATCGGGGCGAATATGTACAAACGGACCTATTTTTGTGTCATCACCTATTGTGCAGTCATATCCCTGCGAGGCGTTAAAGGTCACATTTTTCCCGATAACTGCATTTTCAAGCAGAGAGTTAGGCCCCACTGTCGCACCGGCGGAAATCTTAGTGTCACCCCGCAGTATAGTTCCCGGCAGGATGGTGGCACCCGGCTCAATTTCAACCGACTCGTCGATAAGTATGCCGCTATCCGACAAAAAAATAACACCGTTTTCAAGATGCCTTAAAAACGTTGCCTCAAACAGAGCTTTTTGATTATTAAATTTTTCGATACAGTTTAGTTCACCCATGGTATCAACCAACCCTTTCTGTATACGACGCAAAAAGATTAACGCCGAAAAAATTATGCTGTAGCTATATTATATATTAATTTTGTGTTTTTTTCAAGTGAAAATTCAAATAAAAAATAAAGATGTAAAAATAGAAAACAGATTAAAGAGAAACATGCATAGCACAAAGAGAAAGGGTTAGCCGTCCTGGTTTTGGATACGGTTTGTGTGGTTCGCTTTACGGTATTCTGTTGGGGTAAGCATTTCATAGCGATAAAAGACCTTTGCAAAATGCTGAGAGCTTGAAAAATTTAGCTTGTAGGCTATATCTGTCACCGTATTGTTGGTGGTCTGCAGGAGATATTTTGCATAGGATATCTTTTCAAAGAGCTCCACCCTGTGGACGGTAGTGCCATTTTCACTGAAGATTTGATAGATGCGAGATTCCGACAGGTTGGTATAATGTGCAAGATCGCTCACCGAAGTTTTAGAGAAGATATTATCACAAATATAGTTTTTCATATTTAAAAACAGTTCCGACTGACGGGGTTTGACGTCATTTTGTTCCGGTATTTTAAGCATGTCATGGAATATTCCCACCATCAGCTGCAAGGTCAGACCCATAATTAATTTCCCCTTAAAGGGGGTGTCGCTGTAGTAGATATCAATTATCCTTTTTGCAAGGTTAAGCTCATTGCCGGTTATATCAAATACACGTTGATCCTGGTTGAAAAGAATGTCCTTTATCTGCTTTGTTTCCTCCTTGTTAAATACAAAAAAATGTTCCATGTCCGGTGTTAGATGAAAGATAAAAAAATAAAATAAAGATATCTCCTCTAAATGCTCACCGGTCGAGTGTACTTCATTAGGTTTTATTATGACCATCCTGTTGCTGTCGCACTCAAATGTGCTGTTGCCGACAACAAAATTCTGCTTACCTATCTTGTACATATGAAGCTCAAACGAGTCCTTGTGCTTGTGCTTTGAGACCGGCTGGCAATTTATCCGATTGTTAACCTCGGCAATTCGAATTATATCGTTAAAACCATCGAGGTTGCTGTAGTTCATCACTCGGCGAAAGTTGGTATTTCTCTCGGGATAGTTGTCAATAATCATCTTTACCTTTACTTAATGTATCACAATGACATATTAACACATGGCAAACAAAAAAACAAGGCTTAGAGCAAATTTGCCCTAAACCTCGTTTTAAATTTATCAAAGTTTTACAAATGCGTAACAGAGCTCTGTATTATTGATTGTCGGCAATAATGTCAAGGATGAACTGCTCTGTGTCTGTTGCAAATTGCTCAACATCGATTGTACCATCATAAAACTCTGCCCAAGATTGCTCCATAGCCTCTGCAAGGTTAGGTCTCCACCAAGATTGGTAGGTTGGGGGAAGAATGTCAGCGAGCTCAGCATACAGTCCGATAACGTCCTGTCCGCCGTAGTATTCGTCGCCACCCTGAATTCTCTCGTCAGATAGAGCCGAGTGAATTGCAGGAACGTTGCCAAACGAGGTGTAGAGGTTTACGCCAAAGTCGGTGTCAACCCAAGTGTTGTTGATGAACTGCCATGCAAGATCCGGATTTTCGGAGTACATGGAGATGGAGGCACAGGTGCCGCCCCATGAAGAGGTGGGGAGTGTGTTCTCGTTTAATTTCGGAAGCTCAAAATGTTGCAGACCTGTAAGATCCGGGGAACCTTCTTTAAGTCTGCCTGCGGTCCAGTCGGCGACGATAAATGCACACATCTCACCGGTTGCAGGTGCTGCCCAGTAGTCGGTCCAGTTCTCATAGATTTTACCGACATTTTCAACGGCAAACCAATCTCTGTACATTTCGGAGATCTCTTTAAATTCATCAGTATTGATGCTAACTTCACCGGTCTCGGTAACCATCTGAACACCGGTGGATTTTAGAAGAACTTCAACGTTGTTCTTCCATGTGCCGGCGGTGTTAACGGTGCCGAGGAAGTAGTTACCGGTAGCGGCATGGTACTCCATACCTGCAGCGGTGAAGTCTTCCCATGTCTCGAACGGATAGGAAATGCCTGCCTCGTCCAGAAGTTCGGTGTTGAGTACCAGAGTAACTGGAACTAACTGGCGCGGTACACCGTATGCCTTACCGTCATAGGTGTACTGTGCAATACGTCCGGCAACGATATCGTCAGTTTTGCCGCTTGCCTCGATGTACGGGCCGAGGTCTAAGAACGGAACCTCACCCTTGGTGTAGGTACCGAAGGTGGACTCCTCAACGTCGATGATGTCAGGACCATCGGTGCCGCCTGCGAGCAGGACGGTGTTGAACTTTTCGTACAGTGCATCGTACTCAAGCAGTTCAACGGTAAGGTTCAGATTAGAACCTTCTGGCAGGTTGCTCTCTGCACCCCACTCGTACATATCCACGAACGGTGCGTCAAATGTCCAGATTAATACATCACCCTCTAACGGGCCGGAATAATCGGATGCCATCTCCTCTGCGGCGCCATCCTCTGCGGCGTCATCTGCACTGTCCTCGGCTGCGGGAGCCTCGGAGTCTGCAGGTGCTGCCTCCTCTGCAGGAGCACAGCTTGCAAGAATCATAGTTGCAAGTAGCGAAAGTGCTAATAACAAACTGATTTTTTTCTTCATTTGGAACTTTCCTTTCTGCACTTTTAGTGCTGTTTGTTGCAATCTCTCTCTGCCCTTTATTAAATAAAGAGAAAGATTGCGTTGCTTGGGATCTTATCCCAAACATCCTCCTAAAAATCTACTTTGATAAATTTATGTCAACAAGCATATGCCTGTTAAACCGATTTGTTACCCCTTTACACCGCCGGTCATAACGCCGGATACGAAGTACTTCTTACCCACGACCAACAATAGGACAATGACCGGAATTGAGGCCAGTAACGAGCCCGCCATGGTAGAGCCGTATGCTGTGGAAAGGTGACTTTTGAGTGATGTAAGACCCACCGGAAGTGTCTGCATTTCAGAGCTGTTTATGTAGATAAGTGGTGTCATATAATCATTCCACGATGCCATAAATCGCAAAACAGATACGATACCGATACCACTTTTGACAAGAGGAATATATATATTAAACATGACCTGTAAGTCGTTACAACCGTCAATGGTAGCACTCTCCACTAACTCTCTTGGCACACCTTTCATCTGCTGAACCATGAGGTAGATATAAAATGCACTGAGCATGGTAGGTAGGATTAGTGGCAGATATGTGTTTATCCAGCCGAAATCGCGAAACAGCATAAAGTGAGGGACCGTCAGTGCTTGAGGAGGTATAAAAAGTGTCGCAAGCATTAATGAAAACAGTATTTTTTTACCCTTAAACTCATAGCGTGAAAACCCATATGCAACAAAACATGCAAAGAACACGGCGAGTAATGTAGATATGATGGACACCATCGAACTATTTAAAAACTGTCGATAAAACGGTATCTGGTCAAAAAGCTTAATGTAGTTGTCTATGACCGGCTCAGAGGGAATAATCTTTAGTGGTTCCTGGATAAATGCCGAGTCTGATTTAAAAGATGCAGAAACAAGATATACGAATGGAGTTAGCATGGTCACGATTATCACAGCAACAAACAGAATCAGATATATATTGACGAGGATTTTTTTGATTTTCATTATAATAAATTCCTTTCATTCGGATATGATAAATTGGGGTTTTTTTATTAATCCTCTTTCCTGTTCATGATATAACGTTGTAACATGGTCAATATCAAGATAATAACACCAATTGTATAACCCATTGCTGCAGAGTATCCAAATCGGACATTTTGGAATGCCGAGGTGTAGATATACATGTTGGGGTAGAGCATGGAGTAGTCCTCACCGCCGGTATTACCTACCAGCATCATCGGCTCACCGAAGATGGCAAAACTACCGACTATCGCCTGGAAGATGATAAACTCCATCATCGGTTTTAAAAGTGGCAAAGTAATAAGGAAAAATTTCTTTACTCTACCTGCACCGTCTATCTCTGCCGCCTCTAATACGTCCTCCGGTATGTTTTGAAGTCCCGACAAGGCATAAAGGGTATTGAT
>CAYJMO010000090.1:0-7439 GCA_964371365.1 uncultured Oscillospiraceae bacterium | reverse complement strand
GTGACAAAGCATTGGAACGTTAAATTTCAGCGCCATGTGCAGTGGGAAGGTGTATATCAGCCTATCGACGTACCAGGTGGGTTTGCCGTACTGCTCAAAGAATTTTCGCATTAGAACCTTTTGAACCTTTATATTTGGTTTGCAACTGATGAGTGTGCAACCAAATGTCTCGCTTAGGTTTTTAAGGTTATGAATACCGGCGTCGGTCATCGGGAAGTTGTCCTCTACCGTAAAGAGTATCGGGTTCATTCCCATAACCTCTTTTAACATGTAAACCTGAAAGTGGCTGTCCTTACCTCCGGAAACGGCAATCGCACAGTCATATCCACCCGGACCGTTGCATCCACGATACTTATCACATAGAGCTTTTAGCTCTTCAAAGCGTTTATCCCAATCAACATTTTTACGGTTGTCGTAGTGGTTACAGGCGGAGCATACTCCGTTGGCATCAAAGGCAATTCCGGGTCTTGTGTCCGGCATAGTGCATCTTGTACAATACTTCATAAGTTGTTCCTTTCCATTGTTGATATAACAAAAAAAGACACCGCGGGAATGATTCCCACAGCGTCTTTGCTGTCTATGCTATGCAGTATATCACATAAAAAACCATCTGTCAACACTTTTTTGAAATTTATTTTGTAATTCTTTTTACTGCCGTGATAATATTTTGCCTATCGCCAAAGGCCGTTAACCTAAAATAGCCCTCGCCTGCAGAACCAAATCCACTCCCCGGTGTGCCCACAATGTTATACTCGTTAAGCAGATGATCGAAATAATCCCACGAGGTCATACCGTCGGGGCACCTCAACCAGATATAGGGGGAGTTGACGCCACCTGTGAACTGTATCCCCTTGTCGGATAGTGCCTCGGTAATAATTTTTGCATTCTCAAGATAGTAGCTTATATTCTCCATAATCTGTGCATTGCCCTCGTCGCTAAACACCGCCTCGGCACCACGTTGCACAACATAGGGAACGCCGTTGAACTTTGTAGTCTGTCGACGTAGCCACAGTGAATTCAGGCTTATGCTGTCAAACATCAGCTCTTTGGGGACAACGGTATAGCCGCACCGTGTACCGGTAAATCCTGCGGTTTTAGAAAGCGAGGAGAATTCAATAGCGCACCTTTTCGCACCCTCTATCTGATAGATACTGCTCGGCAAAGATTGGTCGGTGATAAACGCCTCGTATGCACTGTCGAACAGGATCACCGCTTTGTTCTCGAGGGCGTAGTCCACCCACTCTTTTAGCTGTTGTCTATCATAGACTGCGCCTGTAGGGTTGTTGGGAGAGCAAAGATAGATGATATCAGCTTTTACATCCTTTTGAGGCATCGGCAAAAAGTTGTTTTCGATATTTCCGTTTAAATATACAATTTCACGGTTATCCATGATGTTTGTGTCGACGTACACAGGATACACGGGGTTTGGTATCATCACAGTGTTGTCGGCGCTGAATATATCGAGGATATTGCCGAGGTCACTTTTAGCACCGTCGCTGATAAATATTTCATCGATTGCAAAGCAAACATCCTTTTTTTGATAATAGCCTGCCACCGCACTTCTTAAAAACTCATATCCCTGCTCCTCGCCATAGCCTTTAAAGGTTGTGCTGTTTCCCATCTCATCGACGGCTTTTTTCATTGCCGCGACGACAGCGGGTGCAAGCGGTAGCGTAACATCCCCTATGCCGAGACGAATTATATCGCTGTCGGGGTTTGCGGTCTTATACTCGTTCACCTTCTTTGCAATTGTCGAAAAAAGGTAGCTCTGTTGTAAGTTCAGATAGTTGTTATTAATCTTCATTATTGCTCCTTTCCTGTGCCGCTTTTATCAGTCCTAAAAACAGCGGATGTGGTTTGTTGGGTCGGCTTTTAAACTCGGGGTGAAACTGCACCGCTACAAAAAAATCGTTTGCCGGTATCTCCACCGCCTCGACGAGGGTTTCATCCGGTGACAAACCGCTAATTACAAGCCCGTTTTCCTGCATTATTCTGCGATAGTCATTGTTGAACTCGTATCGGTGACGGTGTCGCTCCGATATGTTTTTATCAGAATACAGTCTATTCAGCAAGCTATTTTTTTTTGCAACACAGGGAAAAGCCCCGAGCCTCATGGTGCCACCCTTGTCGCTTATGCTTTTTTGATGTTCCATGATGTGCACGACCGGGTGCTGTGTATCGTCGTCAAACTCACGGGAGTTAGCGCCCTCAAGGTTGCACACATTGCGGGCAAACTCTATGACCGAAACCTGCATACCGAGGCAGATCCCGAGGAATGGCAGGTTGTGCTCCCGAGCATGACGGCACGCCTCTATCTTACCCTCGATTCCCCTATCGCCAAATCCGCCGGGCACTATCAAACCGGTAACATCGGCTAAAAGATCATCGACAGTATCGGCAGTAACCATCTCGCTATCGATCCATTTTATTTCGACTTTAATGCCACTCTCAAACCCTGCGTGTTGCAACGATTCCACAATAGAAATATATGCATCCTGTAGCTCGATATATTTACCGACAATAGCGATATGCACCTTTTTTTTGGGTGCTTTTATCCGACGCACCAGCTCGTTCCACTCGGTGAGGTCACAGTCGTTGCATTCAATTTTAAGCTCACGGCACACAACATCGTCTAAACCTTGTTTATGTAACATTATGGGGGCTTCATAAAGATGGGGCAACGTTAAATTTTCTATTACACAGTCCGGTTTGACGTTACAAAACATGGAGATTTTATCAAGGATAGTGCGGTTTATAGTCTCGTCTGCACGCGCAACTATTATGTTTGGGCTAATTCCTATCGAGCGCAGTTCCTTGACGGAATGTTGTGTGGGTTTAGATTTGTGTTCACCGCCGCCTTTTAGGTATGGCACAAGGGTGACATGGATGAAAAGACAGTTTTCAGCACCCACCTCTAACGAGATCTGCCGTATCGCCTCCAAAAACGGTTGGCATTCAATATCGCCTGTTGTGCCACCAATCTCGGTGATCAGAACATCTGCCTTTGAGAGGGTTGCGCCGTCGTATATAAACTGTTTTATCTCGCCGGTTATGTGTGGGATAACCTGTACCGTCTCTCCAAGATAGCCACCCTGTCTCTCTCTGCTCAGCACATTAAAATACACCTTGCCGGATGTCAGATTTGAGAGTTTTGAGAGATTCTCATCGATGAACCTCTCATAGTGTCCAAGGTCGAGGTCGGTCTCCGCGCCATCGTCGGTTACATAAACCTCACCATGCTGTAACGGGCTCATTGTGCCGGGGTCAACATTCATGTATGGATCTAATTTTTGAGCCGATACCTTCAAACCACGCTGTTTTAACAGTCGTCCGAGGCTTGCGGCGGTGATGCCTTTACCGAGACCGGATACGACGCCACCGGTTACAAATATATATTTCGTCATACCTCTACAACCCCATCAAAAACTTTAACACACTCACCGGTCATATAGACTGTATCGTCGGTGTAGTTTATAACGAGTTCACCGCCGAGCAGTTCCACCGTCACATCGGTGTTTTTATCACAAAAACCATTCTCTACCGCTGCAACAACCACGGCACACGCACCGGTTCCACAGGCAAAAGTTTCACCACTGCCCCGTTCCCACACGCGCATTTTTATGCGATTTCTTGTCAGTATTTTTGCGAATTCGACGTTGACCTTGTCGGGGAAATAATCGCTCAACTCTATTGCCGATCCGTCGGTTTTTATGTCCAATGCCTCAAGGGAAACATTCTTTTCCCATTCGAAGATAACAGCATGAGGATTTCCCATCGATACGCAGGTGACATTGTGTATTTTGCCTGCGACGGTAATCGGTTTGTCTATCATCTTCTGTCCGTCATATTTAACCGGAATCAATTCCGGCACGAGTTCCGCTTTGCCCATGTCCACCTTGACAGAGTTCACCGCTCCATTTTGTGTAAAAAGTTGCAGTTTTTTTATGCCGGACAGGGTCTCAATGCTCATCTGCTCCTTGACAATCATGTCGTTATCATAAAGATATTTTGCAACACACCTAATAGCATTGCCGCACATTTTACCCTCGCTCCCGTCGAGATTGAACATCCTCATCTTTGCGTCGGCAACGGAAGATTGCATTATTAAAACGACGCCGTCACCACCTACACCAAAATGCCGATCGGAAATAAAGATGGATAGCGATTCCGGTGATTCGAGAAGATAACCACCTGTCGCGGCATTATCAAAACAGTTTAGATAGATATAGTCGTTGCCACATCCGTGCATCTTTGTAAATGCTAATTTCATACGCACCTCTCTCAGGTTGTTTATATCAATAATCTCGGTGTTGTATTCCGTATATCCGGACTGCAACGAACTTGCAAGTGCCGAGGCGGTGTCAAGTGAGGTTAATGCCGGTATACCGAGCGTACAGGCTTTTCTCCGCATCTTAACCTCGTCGGTGGCAGGGTCGCGACCTCCCTCCGATGTTGAGATGATGTAGGCTATTTTACCGCTTTCAAGCAGTGAAATGGTATTATGTTCTTTGCACTCATGTATCTTGTTTACAGCACCGACCGATAATCCGTATTCCTTAAGCGCCCTTGATGTCCCCTTTGTAGCATAGAGTTCAAAGCCGAGTTTCACAAAACGTTGAGCAATTTCACAAACCTCGACACGGTCATGCTCGCGCACCGTTATAAACACGCCACCCTCTTTATGCATCTTGTAACCCGCCGCAACAAGTCCTTTGTATAGCGCCTCGTCAAGGTTGCGACCTATTCCGAGCACCTCACCGGTAGATTTCATCTCGGGGCCTAAATGAGTGTCGAGGTCGGTCAGCTTTTCAAAGGAAAACACCGGGACTTTAACGGCGAAGTATGGCGGTATTTTCGCAATCTCGGTGCCATATCCAAGCGATTGCAACATCTCACCCACACTAACCCTTGTTGCGAGCTCACACATCGGAACACCGGTCACCTTGCTGATGTACGGAACGGTGCGTGAGGCTCTCGGATTGACCTCGATGATATATATTTCACCCTCATGGAGTACATACTGTATATTGACAAGCCCGATAACATTTAACGCTTTGCAGAGCGACTTTGTAATATCAAATATTTTTTGTGAAAGATTGTCGTTGATGTTGACGGGAGGATAGACCGCAATGCTGTCACCCGAATGTACACCGGTGCGCTCGATGTGCTCCAGTATGCCGGGTATCAATATGTCGAAGCCGTCCGATATTGCATCCACCTCTATCTCAAGACCGGACAGATACTTGTCGATTAATATTGGGTTATCCTGTTTGTTTTTCAGAATTATGTCCATGTACTCTATGACATCTTCGTCGCTGAATGCTATAATCATGTTCTGTCCGCCAAGCACATAGGAGGGGCGCAGTAGAACCGGATATCCTATTTCATTTGCAGCGATCAACGCCTCATCAGCGGTGAAGACACAACTGCCTTTCGGTCGATTGATGGAGAGGCTTTCAAGAAGCTCGTCGAATCGCTCTCTGTCCTCGCAAATGTCTATGCTGTCGGCGGAGGTTCCGATAATGTTTACCCCTCGCTCCTGTAGATGTTTTGTGAGTTTTATTGCGGTGCCTCCGCCGAAAGACACTATGACACCCACGGGTTTTTCAAGCTCGATGACGCTCATTACATCATCTATGAAAAGAGGCTCAAAATAAAGGCGATCGGCGGTGTCAAAATCGGTAGAGACCGTCTCGGGGTTGTTGTTGATAACAATAACCTCATACCCCAATTTTTTGAGCGTCCATACACAGTGCACACAAGCATAGTCAAACTCGATTCCCTGCCCGATGCGAATTGGACCACTGCCGAGCACAACGATGCGTTTTTTGTTGCTTTTCTCTACAAAATACACCGCCTCGTCTTCTTCGCCGTTTGACACGGAATAAAAATAAGGGGTGGTCGCCTCAAACTCGCCTGCGCAGGTATCCACCATCTTGTAGGACAACTTGCTATCGTCTTTAAATCCGTCTGCAATATTTTTCAAACAGTACAAAAACCATCTGTCTATCATTGTTATATCGAAAAGCTCATCTACCGACATACCACGGCACAGTGCCTCATACACGACAAATAGGCGCTCATCGGTGACATTTTGGAGTTCGTCAAATACTTCGGTATCGCTCCTGCCTTTTAGCCTTGGGAGGTTGAGGTCGTTCAGACCTATCTCAGCACCTCTTACCGCCTTTAACAGTGCCGCCTCAAAGCTATCTGCTATTGCCATAACCTCACCGGTGGCCTTCATCTGGGTGCCGAGTTCCTTTTTTGCATAGACAAACTTATCAAACGGCCATTTGGGGAATTTAACCGCGACATAGTCAAGGGCAGGTTCAAATGCGGCATAGGTATTGCCGGTGACCGCATTAACTATCTCATCAAGATTGTACCCTATGGCGATTTTTGTGGCGACCTTTGCTATCGGGTAGCCGGTAGCCTTTGACGCGAGCGCCGACGAGCGTGACACACGTGGATTTACCTCGATGACGGCATAATCAAAACTTGTCGGATGCAGTGCAAACTGGCAGTTGCAGCCACCGACGACCTTGAGCTCGTCGATTATGTCCATCGCCGCGGTGCGGAGCATCTGATATTCCTTGTCCGACAAGGTCACGGCAGGTGCAATGACTATGCTGTCGCCGGTATGGACACCCACCGGGTCGAAGTTCTCCATTGAACAGACCGTTATGGTGTTGGAATTGCCGTCACGCATGACCTCGAATTCAATCTCTTTCCACCCTGCGATAGATTTTTCTACCAGTACCTGCGTTATAGGCGAGAGCGCAAGTCCGTTTTCCGTTGTGGCTATCAACTCCTTTTTGTTGTGGACAATACCGCCACCACTGCCACCGAGCGTGAACGCGGGGCGAATAATAAGCGGATACCCACTGATTTTTGCAAACTCAAGGGCCTCTTCTAAACGGGTTGCGATTATGGACGGTATGACCGGTTGACCTATTTTTTGCATCGTCTCCTTAAAGATGAGCCGATCCTCAGCCTTGTCTATTGTGGTCGGATCCGAGCCGAGCAGACGCACCCCCATCTGGTCGAGGAATCCATCCTTTGCGAGTTGCATACAGAGTGTCAAACCGGTCTGTCCGCCAAGTCCGGACAGAATACTGTCGGGACGTTCCTTTTCAATAATGCGCTTTACGGTCGGTATTGTAAGCGGTTCGATATAGATTTTATCGGCGATGTTTTTGTCGGTCATTATTGTCGCGGGATTTGAGTTTATAAGCACTATCTCGATCCCGTCCTCACGCAACACACGGCAAGCCTGTGTGCCGGCATAGTCAAATTCTGCCGCCTGACCTATTACAATCGGGCCGGAGCCGATGACCAAAACTTTTTTTATTTCTTTATTCAGTGGCATGTTTCGCCTCCATGTTTTTTACAAATTCATCGAATAAAAATCCGGTGTCGAGCGGTCCTGCCGATGCCTC
>CAYJMO010000089.1:0-7635 GCA_964371365.1 uncultured Oscillospiraceae bacterium | reverse complement strand
TGAAAGACTATAACTACCAGTAAAATTTGTCCTCGATTATCTCCTCTATCTTCCAATCAGACCAGTCAGGGTCGTCGGTCGACAGGATGAAATAGGTGTCATAAAGTCCGCCGGCAATCTGTAGGCCAAGTCGAGCTTTCTCCGGGTCTAACACCTCATTGACCGTGACATACATAACCACCACATCTTCGCTATCCAATCCATTAACAATGTTGTCGATGTCCAGCTGTATATCGGATTTTTTAGCGACATCGTTACCGAGAGGCATTAAGTCTGATATAATATAGCCCGGAACGTAGGTGTGCGTGTCGGAGCTATGCCACAATTTAAAATTCTCCACCTTTTCAGGGTCGTCTAAAAGACGGGATAGGGTGTCATAATCGCGCATGGTCAGAGCCTTATAATAATCCATTATGACATGGTTAGGGGGATAAAAATCTTGTATTGCATATTCCACATAGTAGAACTGCCCGTCGTTATACGCCCCACTTTCAGAGGAGAAGTCATCGACCGGATAATCCTCTAAAAATTCAAAAGTCGCGGCGTTTATATCTTCAAGCTGTTGCAGATAGACATCGTCCAAAAACTGGATAGGGTGAATCACTCGCTCACCTGCTACCCCTTCTTCGGGATAGTTGTTCATCCAAAAATATCCGTCGGTAAGTCCGCGATAATACACCTCATCATCGCTCCTGCGATACATTAGGTAGGTCGCGTCCTCCGCCTCGATATATTCTACGCTGTAGTTGTAGGAGTTCGGCATCATTACGCTCGCCATCTGCAGTCCACCGAGGTAGGTCAAACCCTGTGAATTTATGGTATAGACCTTGATAATTCTGTCGTATTCAAGCTCACTGACATAAACCTTGTCGCCGTAGTTATAATTCTCGTCAAATCCTAATTCCTGTGAGTCGAAGGCGACCAGAATAAGCTCTAAAACACCATTTTTATCAAGGTCAACGAGGTTCGCATAGCAAAAACCGCTTGCATCGACATACCCCTCGTCCGGAAAGTCGGGGTTGATGGGGGTGAGCGTCATGCCGGTTATCTCATACTCATTAGAACCCAAGGAAGTAATGTTATAATCTAAATTGTAGGCTTTAATTAGTGCGGAGTACGGTGAGTAGTCGACATTGTTAGGGTCGAAATCGATTGGGGCGGCATCCTGCGAGCTGTCTGCCGAGGGTGTCGAGCTGTCGGATGTGTCACCCTGTTGTGCGTCCTCGTCCTCCTGCTGTGTGCTCTCGTCCCCCTGTTGTGGGGTCTCAACGTCAAGCAGTGGTGAAAGTGCATCTCCGAGATTACCCTCCTCGCCCTCAGAGCAGGATATCAGGAGTAGCATGGAAAGAGTCAAAAATGCGACCAATAATTTTTTCATAAAATATCCCTCATTTAATTACAATTTTCAGCTAAGCGGCATCATCTCTTTTGCGTATCCGCTGAGATTGTTGCTCGGGTGAAGATATCCCATCGAGGGATAGTATACCACCTCAAACCCTTCAAAAGGCTCGACCACTATCTGCACATCACTGTGATCCACACCATGGGTGACATGGTCAGAGCGGCTACCGAGATAGAGCACATCACCGCTCGTCTCGTGTAGCAGATCCCCCCTTGCGTACAGCTCATTATCATCGACATAGTTCTCATATACCTTTATCGTTCCATCCCAGAGGTTGCGAATAAAGTACACCTCTTTCGCATCGTCGGTGATGTAATGGTCCATGTTGGCTATCTCGTCATCGTTGAAATATCTGCCCATGATGTCGATAGGGTACTCATAGCCATAGGCGCCTAAAATCTGTTCATAGTCGGTCAGGTAGACAACATCGAGGGCCTCCCGCTCACCCCAAAAGAAGTTGTCATTGAACACTGCAATAAGCCTCGCGTTATATCCATCCTCGTTTGTTTCAAACAAATAATACTGTGTAACATTCAACCCAAACTGCCCTGCGTACTGCACAACCTCCATGTCGATAATCTCTTTTGCGTCCGCCTTTATTATATAGGTATTAGAAAGAGCGTTTTCGCGGTACATCTCGCCGAGCTCATCACTGTCAAGGATTGCCTGCATGAGTTCTATATTCTCCTTGGCGTACTCCTCGGAGTGTAAAATGGTGATATCTTCAATAACTAAACCGGGATAGTATTGACCGTCCTCTCTTATACTTTTGTGATACTCCACTATCCGCTCGTCGACAAACTCGCCCATCGCCTCATAGTCGGCGAGGGTCACCGTTTTCAAAAACTCTGTAAATAATCTTTCCTTGTCGCCGAAATACTCACCCTCAATGAGCAAAAAGTTGCCATCTTGATATGAGAAAACATCGCCCTGTGTATTATTTCTTTCAAAGGTATCTAAATAAGCTACCGTATTTTCGGTAATCTGATCGCCGTCCGACGCATACCCAATCGCCGCGATGACATGAGAGGTCGGGTTTTTAAACCATTTCTCGCCATATTCGTCGGCAAACTCATCCTCGGCTATCGTCTCCATGTTCTGTCGATATTCGACCGGCTCATACCCTGCATTTTGATAGTCGTAGAGTGCCGCAAAGGTCTGCTCTACCTCAAAATACTCACCGTTAAAAGAGTGGACAACCTTTGCATCCACATAATCAAAAGAGGATATTCCAAGATCGAGGCTATCACCGCCGTAGGCAAGGTAGTTCCTGCCGTCGACCTCGACATATTCTATCATAAACTGCATACCCTCCTCACCATAGTAGGAAAGAGAGAAGTCCCCTGCATATCCGACAGAACCATCGTCGTTGAGATAATAGACGTGCACGGCATCGTATAATTCGCCCATGAAGTATTTACTTGACGGGTCAAAGTGAGCGTCGGTGTCCCCCTCGGCATCGCTGTTGTGAACGCGTGCAATAGTTAGCTCATACACATCATCCTCGTTAAAGTCCACGAGATTCGCATAAAAATAGCCCATATACTCGCCTGTCAGCTCGCCATACGAGGAGGAAAGCGCCTTGCGATAGGAGCGCACAATGGCGTTGTATGCACCATAATCGATGTTTTTCGGGTTTTTAAAGCCGTGAGAATCCTGATACTGCTCAGTCGAGCCCGAGTTCTCGAACGAATTTGAGTTATCCTGTGAGCTGTCCACCGTCTCAATATTTTGCAGTGCATCGCCCAGCGCACCGCCGAGATCGCTCTCGTCAGAGGCACTGCAGGATATCAGCACAGTCAATAATACTAAGAAGGCAAGACACTTTATCGCGACAACACATTTACCACAGCGTTTCATGTTAATTTACCCCACCGCCCCTATGACATTAACCTCCATAGTGACCCCATTGTCCTCGTTGTGCAGATAGGCGTTCACGGTTATGGTCTGATCGTCGAGATAATACTCCGCGCTGTAAAAGCCCTCGTGCCCATCCATCGTTATAACAAATCCGCATCGCTTGAGCAGGTCTATATAACCCGGCAGATGGTCGTAATAGTCCCCGTCATAGGTGACACTGTATCCCCCGAGCGTGCCGATCTCTTCAAACTGATTAGAGGCTGTCGGCAATTCGTTCCCGGTTACAAAAGCATGGAAATCCGGCACTTCAATGAGCATCCAATCGTTATTGACGTTGTACAGATCAAACATCAATATATAGTTGCGCTCGTCTAACTTTAAACTGCCGTCCTCCTCGATAAATGTTAACTCTATCTTCCCGTTCGGCTCACCAAAGAGAAGTTCGTCCACTATGAGGGTGTTATCCTGCATGGCAGACACATCTATATTATCAAAGTTCAAACTTGACATGCCGTAGCCCATACCACCCCTTGTGAGGTACAACGCGCCGTCGAACTCCAAAAAGTTCATGTCGACATTGTGCTGTATACTCTCCAAAAATCGGTCGGTGAAATAAAGGCTGAAATGCTCATAGATATCCGCCTTGCTGTTAAAACTATAGACCGGCAGGTAGGAGACCGCGGCAGGATCCTCGACATAGCCGTCCGGCGTCGCCTCGTTCATGCCCAGTAGCAGTGCGGGTGGGTTGTAGCCGTTTGCATCCTCTTCTCTTTCATACACACCCTTTTTTATCTCGTCCTCGGCGTCATAATACTCCGCCGAAAATCTGTCGGTGTAGACCTCGTTCAAGGCATAGATGCAGTTCATAACCGATGTGCTTACGTCTTGCGTATTTGGTGCACTCGTTGCCCCGAACACCGACCACTCGTCCATCGCGACATCGTAGCTGTAGACCTCGCCGGTCTGTGACACGGCAAGCCACTCCTCGGTGGTGAATTTCTCCTCGGTGTTTGTGCCTATCTGAAAGACGGCGCAAAGCTCGCCGAAAATCTCCTCGTCGTCCGCCCTCATAAACGCCCTGCCCTCGAGGTATGCCTCACCGACAGCCTCGACAAGGGCATCTTCATAGCTAAAGGAGACTTCGTCCTCACTCTCGCCCTCCGCTCCCTCCTGCTCAAACTGCGACAGTTCATTTAGCAGTTCGTTAAGGGAGGAGTTGACATCATCGCCGGCCGTATCGTTGCTACAACCGACAAGAAACAGAACGAATGGGAGTAATATCACCAAAATTTTTTTCATAAACCACCATTAAACATATTTTAAAAAGACCTCTTTTACATCGACAAAAACCGCATCGTAGTTGTCGGGGAACATAAAACTACCGCTCGCGATAATTTTATCCTCGTTTTCATATTCCACACGAAAGGAAAAGCTGTGGCTCGCATCCATGACCTCAAGGTATTCGTCGTAGCCGTCCCATTCCTGAAGATTGTGCTTTTCTATCAGCGCCAATAGGTCAGTTTCCAAGTTTTTGCGCGATGTCTCATCAAGGTCAATCTTATTGTAACCGTTCGTCTGGGCGGTGTCAATATATATTGTCTCATAACTAAACCGAAAGGACTGCGATTGCCCCGGCTCGGTCGACATAGCGTTGCCGCTACTCTCGCGGAGTTCAAAAGACATCATGACATAATCATCCCTGTCCACCGGCTCACTAACCCCCTCGCTCATAATCTCGTCAATCTGGCGAAATGTTATCACGACAAATATTGTCAAGCTTGCCACTAACACCAATACAATAAGTAATATCACCTTTTTAACACTCATCTACTTAACACACACCGCCACAAAACTCGCAACACCCCGATGCATCGGGTGTGGTTGTCGCGCCACAGCTGGGGCAACTCACGGCAACTTTCGGGGCGTTTGCGACGGCAACCTCTTCGCGGTGTTGTTCTCTAAATCCGGTCAAGATGCTCTTTATCTCCTCGGCGTCGCACTCTGCCTCCTTGTATTCATGTGAGAAACGGCTGTCGATATCGTCGTCGTTCAGCTTGAATTTAATATCATCGAAGTAGGGAGAATTTATATAGATGGTAATGTCGAAGTCGTACGATTTTTTGTACCGTGGCGGATTATAGCTCTCTCGCTCGCCCGGCTTGTCGTTTTTGTATATCTCATATTGATGCTCGTCGATATCGATGTCGCAACCGGTTACCTGTGAAAAGTCTATGATGTCGGGATTATTGTCCCTCCATTTTTTGGTGCGCGAAAACAGCCATTTTTGGTTATCCTCGTCGATACAGATCAGGTTTCTTCCTCCGATAACCTTTGTTGGATTAAACTCGGCGACCTTTTGCTCGTTTTGCTCACGGTAAGAAAGTTGCTGTTTTATCTCATCGACGGTGGAGTTCCGACGGTCGTCGAAAAACGGGGACAATTTGCCGGCACAATCTTTGCATAGGTTGCCGTCCTCTAACTTCCTGTTGCCTAAAAGCCCTATCTTATCACCGCATACGTCGCAATATTTCTTGTCAAATAATCCCATGATAATTCTCCTTGTAAAGTTATATTGTCATGCCACTCCAAAATTCGCACAAAGACGACATCGAAAAAATATATTTAACAGCCGCTTTGCGTGGGCTTTGGAGTGGTTTGACTTTAAAAATTATGCCCAGGGGTCATCTTTTGCCGGCGTTTTAACACCTAACATTATACTGTTCGCATCCCATATGTACCAGTCATCGCCTTTTTGGCGCAGTTTTATATGTCGAGGGCTGTCAAAGGCAGGGGTTTTAATCTGCAACCTCATATATCCCGGCTCGCAGTCCTGTGGGCGAGGGTCCGGCATAAAGGTCAGTGTGTAGGGGATTGTCGGGGTGTAGCTATTTTCCGGTGTAGCACCGCCAAAGTATGCATTAGCAAGATATTTTTTATCGCTTATCCTATCCTTGAACCAGGATTTTTCAAAGTTCGAAAGTGGCGCAGGACCTTTGAGCAGGTTGATTGCCTCTAACCCCTCGTTTAAATTTTGACCGAGCATACTCACCGCGCATATGAACAGCGCACAGGTGTTTTCCGGTGCAGATAATCCCTCGTTCACCAGATTGCTAAACTCCCCTAAAGAGCTCGGCAGAGTATTGTAGCTAACTACCATTACAAATCCTCCTGTTATTGTCAAACCACTTAAATAATCATCGTGGTTTGGCTATATTATTCGTAATCTATGTTGTTGATCGACATGGACTTATAGGTACGGGAGCCGTCCTCATTTTTATCAAACGTAATGTTCAAAAGGGAGGTTTCCGATTCGATGGAAATCCACTGATAGGCAATAACATATTCGTTATCGTTTGTTATGTTGCCGGCAATACCGTTAAAATATTGGTCGATAACCTCTTGTTCGGTCAGCGCGAATTTCTCGTCGATGCCAAGCTCTTGAAATGCTAAGTACACGTCCCTCAACTCGTCCATGGTGAAGCTCGGCGCCGCTGCCGCTGCCGGTGCCGATTCCGATTCCGGTGCCGGTGCCGGTGCATCACCGCCGGTGTCACCCTCTGCGTTTGATGGCACCTCGCCGTCCACTACCAGCGCTATATCAAAATCTATGGTGAAAGTCTCGCCATCGTAGTCATAGTTGTAGGTTCCGGTGAGTGTGCCGTTTGTTACATTAGGGTTAAACCACGTGTTGTCCTCCTCTTTAAGGGTTGCACCGCCGTAGAGCCACGCATGTTCATCCACTATCGGGAAGAAGGAATAGTCGTGCAATTCTATGTTAAAGGACATAAAGTCGATGTGATCTTCGCTGTCTACATATCCGTTTAAATACAGCTCGAAAAAGTCACCTATTTCATCGTTGCCGATATAGCCCCATGCCTCATACTCACCCGATATGTCATCGCTGCCGACATAGTCGCTAATAGTGACAATACCGTACCACACGGAGGGGTTGGAGAGTGTTTCCACCGGCATGGTCTGCTCTGAGCCGTAGCCGGGCGGCACAAATCCCGTTGCATTAATATCGTCACCCGAGGCATCGCCCCACATAGAACTGTTTTCCGAGGTGAAGACAAAGGTCATCTCATGCCCCTCATTTTCGCCTGTTGCAACGATGTTTTCACCATCTATCACATAGTCCATAACAACGCCCTGTAAGACCATTGTTTTTGCCGATGTGTCAAGCTCGATCGACATAGAGGAGCCGTAAGCAACGAGAGTTCCCTCCTCGCCGCTAATCTCCAGTGTCATCTCGATCTCTGCCATCTGCAGATCATCGTATGACATGGTTACGCCGGCTGTGGTCATGCTGGAAAGTATGTAGTTGCCTGTAAGGTTGCTCTCGTCTATGTCAGCGCCGCCCGAGGCGTTCTCAT
>CAYJMO010000088.1:0-7648 GCA_964371365.1 uncultured Oscillospiraceae bacterium | reverse complement strand
ATACTCTATTATGATACCAAAATTTGTGGTAATTTGTCAACACATTTATTTCACAAATTTTAATGCTATATCTATATTTAGCATTCATGCTGTCAAAAAAGGTATACTCTGAAAAATTTTCACAAAAACTTCGTATGAACAGAACACTAACAAAAAACAACCACAAACACAGCTTTAGCAAACGCGCTCAAACAAAATTTGTGTCTGAATAATTATATAAAGCCGTTATGAGGTTTTATATAATTATGAGTTAAATTTTGTTTGCAAGAGCGTTCTAAGTGCGGAAATCCGAGAACACGCTAGGGTTCGGGACCTCGAACTCTTTAAGAGTTCGAACGCCCACGATAGTTTTTGTTACTTTTTGGTGTCAAAAAGTAAAGAAACGCGCACTGTCGCTGAGCAGAAAGAAACATGAACACAAAGCATAATCATAACAAATACAAACAAAAAACCGCAGTGCCTACAACACTCGCCACAAAATCGAAATAATGATAATTGTGCAATATGACGAAGTGTGTTTTATGAAAAAGGTTTTTGACAGTCTAAAGGGAGGGCGTGAAGCCCTCCCTTTTATGCTGTCAGTTTGTTTCGAATATATGTCGTGAATTCAACACCCTTGTAGGGAACGATGCCCAGTTGCGCAGACGGTGGGACGATACGTTACCCTGCCATCGAGTTGGAGTCTACGAGCACCGCCGTTATCTGCATTACCTTGCCGGTGGATGCTTTCCATATCTCAAGGTCGATGGTATCCCCTACCTCCTTTGTTGCAATCAGGTCGGTGAGATGATTATTCTCTATCAAATCTATGCCATCAGCCCTTATTATTATGTCGTTCGGGGTGACACCGTAGTTAATAAGATCGCTGTACAACTCCACGTTGATAAGTAATAGTCCGCCGACATTTTCATAACCGAGAATCTCTATGTCCAGTGCATTGACCGGTATCACCTCGATGCCAAGCTTTGCCTTACCCGGAACGGAGCCGGACAGGAGGAGTTGCTCGATGATGGGAAGTGCCTCAAAGGTCGGAATGGCAAATCCTATCCCCTCATAGTTGACGTTTGCAATCTTGGAGGATACAATACCGACCACCTGACCCTGTGCATTGACCAACGCGCCGCCCGAGTTGCCGGGATTGATTGCCGCTGTCGTCTGAATTAACGAGAACACCTCGTCGCTCTGGTTGCCGGAAATGTAGTGTTTGGGTCGGGTCGGACCCGAGATTATCCCCTCGGTAATGGAGGCGGACAGTCCACCGGGTGAGCCGATAACCACCACCTTTTCACCGGTGCTGAGCTCATCATTCTGCGCAAAGGAGGCGGCTGAAAGCCCCTGTGGTACCTCGTTCAGCTTTAAAACCGCAAGATCGCTCGAGGCATCGCCGCCCACAAAACTCGCGGAATAGACCTCACCGTCGCTCATGGTGACCATAAAAGAATTGCCGCCGCTGACCACATGATCGTTGGTGACGATATGTCCTTCTTCGCTGAGTACTATGCCACTGCCGCTGGTGATCGGTGTGTCGCCACTATAGGTGCGAATGCCCACCGTCTGAGGAGCGACCAGATCATACAGTGATTCGGTGGTGAGTTGCCCCTCCGTCACCGCCTCAAAGTTGAGAGATATCTCCTCCTCCAGCGGTATATTCTGTGCCGGCTCGACCACTGCCGAAGTCGTAGGTTGGGTAAATACGTTTTCAAAACGCATTTCATCCGGCAGACGACCGGTAGCATCTAAAATAAGATATGCCGAGGTTGCCACCAAAAAAGCAAGAATGATGAGTGCCAATAACAAAAGGGCGGTTATCAGCCCACCGTAACGCTTTTTCTTTGGTTTGTGCACCTCCGCATAGTTGTAGCTGTTGTAATCATAGCTCATTGTTTTTGCCCCTTTTAATGTACTTACTGTAAACATTATATTGATTATTTGTGAATAATGTTTGAAAATAAGCAATTTAAGGGTTTTAGAAAAATAAATCCTTGGATGGAAATTCCGGCTCGCTGGTCAGCCTTATATTCAGACGGCGCACGATACTCTCATCACCACTGCGCAGCATTGCGGTGGTGTGCATCTCACAGTCGGCGAGCTTAGGCAGACCGGACAGTGCCTTTTCGGCGTCACGGTTGGTGGCGGCTGCGATGGAGAGAGCGGTCAGGACGTCGTCTAACTTAAGCACCGAACCGCGCGAGCTGAGCATGTTGAGCTTTAATTTTAATATCGGTTCCAGAATGGTTGGCGGTATCAACAACTCGTCGGAATAAAGCCCGGCGAGCATTTTTATTGCGTTTAGTATGCATGCCGAGGTGGCGGTCATGAGGTTGGAGTCCTTGCCGGTTACGATGACTCCGTTTGAAAGTTCGATTGCGGCGGCGAGTTTTCCTGTCTCTTCGGCGCGTTTTAGGGCGGGGAGCACCACGCTGCGATTGATATTCGGCTGAATTTTCAATGCGCTGATAATACGCTTTATCTTGCCGAATTCCTCCTCGCTCGCCTTGCCCTGCTTGCGATCACAAAGGCATTTGTAGTATCGCCTGATAATCTCCTGTCGTGCCGCCTCACGCACTTTTTCATCGTCCGCTATGGCATATCCTGCCATGTTGACCCCCATGTCGGTCGGTGAGGAGTACATGTCCCCCTCGTGGGTAATGTGCTCTAAAACCGCCTTGACTATGGGAAATGCCTCGATATCGCGGTTATAGTTGACGGTGCTCTCACCGTACTTTTCAAGATGAAAGGGGTCAATCATGTTGATGTCGGCAAGGTCGGCTGTTGCCGCCTCATACGCTAAGTTGACCGGATGACCCAGTGCCAGATTGAAAACCGGAAAGGTCTCAAACTTGGCATAACCACTGCGAATGCCGCGCGCCTTGTCGGCATATATCTGGGACAGGCAGGTCGCGAGTTTTCCACTGCCGGGTCCGGGTGCGGTGATGACCACAAGCGGTTTTGTGGTTTTTATATATTCGTTGCGACCAAAGCCATCCTGCGAACAGATAAAGTCGATGTCGGTCGGATATCCCTCGATAGGATAGTGGAGATAGGTGGGCACGCCGTAATTTTCCAACTTTTGGCGAAAAAGCTCGGCGGCGTTTTGTCCGGTGAAACGCGTAATGACAACGCCGGTGACCGGCAGACCGGTCGCGGTAATGTCATCGATAAGACGCAAAACATCCATCGCATAGGATATTCCGAGGTCGGCGCGCACCTTTGTTTTTTCAATGTCGCCGGCGTTCACGCAGAAGATGATCTCGGTGTCGGATGCCATGGAGCGCAAAAGCTCTATTTTACTACTCTTGGAAAAGCCGGGCAGAACCCTCGCCGCATGGTAATCATCAAACAGCTTGCCGCCAAATTCAAGGTACAGTTTCCCGTCAAAGTTTTTTATGCGTTTTTGAATTTGTTCCTTTTGCAGAGTTTTATACAGCTCGCCGTCAAAAGCATACATGTTGCGTCCCTTTCCTTTATTTTACCATAAAATAATTCATATGGATTATTTTAACAAATTTCGACATTGTTGTAAAGTAATTTTACAATTTAAAATTTCAATCGGACAAAATGTTGATTTTTTATTCAAAATAATGTACAATTAATATAAGTATAAAATGCTGTAAAAAATGTGAGGGCGTATTTATGCCAGAGTTAATGCCGATTGCGGTGGAATATATCAATATTGGAGATGTTGCAAAAAGTGATATCTATGTCAAATATCGTGAACCTTTATTAATGATAAAAGGTGGCACATTTATTAACGAGCGCATGTATCGTAGTCTATCCGGTCGGGATGAGATGAGAAGTAGAAATATCTACGTCGAACCGAGGTACTACTACGAACTGCTCAACAACGGTGTGCCGGAAAGCCTGCGACAGGAGCAGTTTGAAAAGGATATCGGCTACGACATCGACAAACAGGAGATGGGCACCCTTATCGACTTTTTCAAAGAGAGTCAGATATTGGACGTCGATCGGGCGATGGACCTATCCGACAAACTGTCTGACAAGGTTACCATGTTGGATGCCGCCACCATTATGCAGTGTATCAACGGCAAAAATAAGGTGGACGAGTATCTGCGCACCCACTCCACCAACGTCTCCATGCTCAACGGACTTATGGGTCGTTGGCTTAACCTTTCGGAGGAGGAGATTGACCTACTTGTAACCTGCGGTCTGCTACACGATATCGGTAAGATAAAGGTTCCTGCCGAGATACTCAACGCACCGCGAAAGCTCACCCCCGAGGAATTTGAACAGATTAAGATGCATAGCGTCCACTCCTATAACATCCTTTCGGAGTGTGCCGACATCGATCCGATAGTCGCAACCATTGCACGATCTCATCATGAGAAGATGAACGGCACCGGCTATCCCGACGGGCTCACCGGCGACGTTATCCCACTTTATGCTAAGATAACCGCCATCTCCGATGTGTACGACGCAATGATATCCACAAGATGTTATAAGGATGCGAACAGCCCATTTTTCATCCTCGACCAGCTCGCGAATGACAAGTTTTCTGATCTGGACTTTGAGCTTATCGGGCTGTTTTTGAAAAAAATGCCGGAGGAGATGATCGGCAAGTCGGTACTTTTGAGCAACGGCAGCATCGGCAGAGTGAAATACATCGACGTGCATAAATGGAGATACCCAATAATCGAGGTGGACGGTCAGGTTGTCCCCACCGACGACGACCTCTACTGCCTGTCCATTACATTATAAATGAAAGGAGCCGACCGTTTGTCGTCATACTGCCTTTTTACGGCTCAATATCTACCCACGGTCGGCGGCGTGGAGAACTACAACCACAATCTTGCAAAACAACTTATAAAAGAGGGTCACGAGGTTCTCATCGTCACAAGTGCACTGGATAACCTGCCGACCTATGAGCGGAGTGAATTTGGATTTTCAATTTTGCGAGTGCCCTCTTTTCAGCTTATGGGTGGGAGATTGCCGGTGACAAAACCTTTCGCCGGGATATCACACCTCTTGAAAAAACATCTTCCCGACGACTGCCGAGTTGTGATAAACACAAGGTTTTACCCCCTTTCACTTTTTGCCGCACGCTATGCAAAAAAAAGACGGCTTTTTGCCATCGTCATAGAGCACGGTTCTGCCCACCTCTCGTTTGGGAGGACATTGCCGGACATGATTTTAAAGTGGTATGAGCACATAGTCTGCGCACTTGTCCGCCGTTATTGCAATCGATTTTATGCGGTGTCCGGTCTTAGTGCCGACTGGTTGCGACATTTCGGCATTGCCGCCCGTGGTGTCATACCGAACGCCGTCGATCCGCTCGAGATAAGCGACATAGATGAAAACCTTTTTTCACTGCAAAAATACGGTCTTGAGGATCACCGAATACTCTGCTATGTCGGGCGTATGATACCGGAAAAAGGGGTGTTACAACTCACCGAGGCGTTTGACGAATTGAAAGAGGAATATCCCAACGCACGCCTTGTCATGGCGGGGGATGGCTCGTTGTTCCCAAGAATAAAGGAATGCCGGTATAAGAATGTAGTGTTGACCGGACGACTTTCACATGATGAGTGTATATCGTTGATGAAAAGGGCGGAGATTTTCTGTCTGCCGACCGTGTCGGAGGGTTTTTCCACCACACTTTTGGAGGCGGTGCTCTGCCGATGCTTTGTTATCACCACCAAGGGATGCGGTGGTGTTCAGGAGATATTTGGCGAGAAAATTAGCGAGCATGATGGCATAATAATGCAAAAGGGTGACAAGGACAGCATTAAAAACGCCCTGCGCCGCGCCCTTGAAAAGGATCAAGACCCAAATCCGGATACGGTGCAAAATCTGCGTGATAACAATGGGTGGAGGCAGAGCGCAGAGCGATTGAGAGATTGTTTTAGATAGAAACAACTCGGTCGTGTTAGGTAGGGGAGGGGTCGCCCCTCCCGTCCGGCAGAAACGACACACCATTATGCAAGAGGAGTAGAGCCCCTCCCCTACACCCACAAAAAGGATATATTATATGAAAAAACTCATGATAATACCGGCGCACAACGAGCAGGACTCCATCGTGCACACCATGGCGGACATAGCGCAGTATTGCTCCGATTGGGATGCGGTGGTTATCAACGACGGCTCGTCCGACGATACACTTAAAATCTGCCACCAAAACGGTTATCGATGTATAAATCTCTCCTCCAACCTTGGACTCTCCGGGGCATTTCAGACCGGCATGATGTTCGCCTACCGGAACGACTACGACTATGTTATCCAGTTTGACGCCGACGGTCAGCATCCGGCAAAGTATGTGCCGGAGCTCCTTGAAAAAGCACAAAAGACCGGCGCGGACATCACGGTCGGCTCGCGGTTTGTGACTGAAAGAAAGCCCTTTAACGCGAGAATGTTCGGCTCTCGGCTGATAACGCTCGCGATATTTTTAACCACCGGGAAAAAACTCACCGACCCGACGAGTGGTATGCGTCTGTTCAATCGTCATATGATAGACATACTCGCAAAAAACATCAACTGTCACCCCGAACCGGACACCATCACGCACCTTTTGCGCAACAGGGCGGTTTTAGAGGAGGTGCAGATTGAGATGCAGGAACGCAAGGCAGGTGTGAGCTATCTCAACATTTTTAACGGTATAGGTTATACCGTCACGACCTTTGTGTCAATCTTTTTCATCCAGTGGTTTAGACGAGGTATTAACAGATGAGTCCATTTATTATTGCGATGCTTTTGTTAGGTTCGGTGTCAAGTACCGGATTCATTCTGTTGAAAATTCGCCGTTCCAAGGTGCAGATTGAGGATTCTATTTTCTGGTTGCTTTTTTCCCTTGCGATACTCATTCTCGGCATATTTCCCGACATTGCGATATGGTTATCGGCACGCATAGGGATTGAATCGCCGATAAACTTCGTGTTTTTGGTAGTACTTTTCGCACTGCTTATGCACCAATTTTTGTTGACAATTCGTCTGTCCCAGACCAACAACAGACTTAAAGAAATCATCCAAAAGAAGGCTCTGGATGACTACGCGCTCCTGCACGGCGAGGGCGACTTAAATAATAACGAAAGGAATAACCCTGATTTATGAAAATACCGAGGCTTGTACGCATAATAGCCATCTGCTTAACCTTTATCGTCGTCGTTGTCGTTCAGGCGATCGTCGCACTATATATCTTTGTTTCAAACGCTTTTACCGCCGACATCATGATATTGCTTTTATCCAGTGTCGCCGCGTTAGTGATATTCACCGTCTATCTGTTTATACTAAAACTCACCGAGTTCACCAGGCGTAAGGTAAACATCGACATGGTGAAAATTTTTAAGCCAAAAAAAACCGAGAAAAAGCCCCCGTCGGGTGAAAATCACTACGAGCAACAGCTCGCTTTAAAAGAGAGTGTATCACCCGAAATTCCACCTGACGAGGTTGCTCCCCCTGTCCAACATCGCCCCGTCTTTGAAAAGAGAGAGCAGACACCGGAGAAAAAGAGCTTCAAGCCGGTGTTCGGCTCCGGTGAGGAAAATGAGGACAGTAGGAACTAATTGTGAGAAGGTAGGTAACCCAAGGACTACTCTATCTGTTGAATTACCGGCAGTGTCGACGGCGGCACCTCCAACTGCTCAGCAACAGGCACCGTCTCGGTCGGCACAGCATCGGTCGGCACAGCATCGGTCGG
>CAYJMO010000087.1:4243-7691 GCA_964371365.1 uncultured Oscillospiraceae bacterium | reverse complement strand
AGCAATATTGTCGTGCCGAGTTTATTGAGATTTGCCACAATGTCAAAAATCTGCTCCACCAATATTGGGGCGAGACCCATCGACGGCTCATCCAACATCAAGACCTTGGGTCGGCTCATCATTGCCCTACCCATTGCAAGCATCTGTTGTTCACCGCCCGAAAGGGTGCCGGCCACCTGTTTTGTACGCTCCTTCAAACGAGGAAACAACTCATAGACCGTCTCTAAATCCTCGTGAAGTGCACCACCTCCATGGTGGATATATGCCCCCATTTCAAGGTTTTCAAGCACCGTCATCTGCTGAAAAATTCGCCGTCCCTCCGGCACGAGCGCAAGCCCTTTGGAGACAATTTTGTGCGCCGGTGTGCGTGCGAGATCATCACCGGAAAAGCTAACAGCACCACTCTTTGTGGGTATCAATCGAGCAATGGTGTTGAGAATTGTTGACTTGCCGGCACCGTTTGCGCCGATAAGCGTCACTATCTCCCCCTGTGCAACCGAGAAAGAGACGCCTTTTATAGCGTGTATACTGCCGTAAAAAACATGGATATCGTCCACCTTTAATATTTCAGACATTCTCACACCTCCTTTTGTTTGCCGAGGTATGCCTCGATAACGGTCGGGTTTGCCTGAATTTCCTCCGGCGTGCCCTTGGCTATCAACTTGCCGTAGTTTAAAACGGCGATACCCTCACATATGTTCATGACAAGACTCATGTCGTGTTCAATCAGTAATATTGCGATACCAAAGTCGTCGCGGATTTTGCGAATATTTGCCATCAACTCCGCAGTTTCCGACGGGTTCATGCCTGCCGCAGGCTCGTCCAAGAGAAGCAATGATGGGTTGGTGGCAAGCGCACGAACTATTTCAAGACGGCGCTGTGCACCGTAGGGCAGACTGGAGGCCTCCTTTTTACCGAGGTCCTGCATGTCGAAGATGCTAAGAAGTTCATAGGCGCGCTCCTTTGCCGCCTTTTCCTCCTGCCAATAGCGACCTATGCGAAAAATTCCGCTTGCAAGATTGTACTTAATACTCGCGTCCATCGCGACCTTGACATTATCAATAACACTCAGGTTGTGAAAAAGTCGGATGTTTTGAAACGTCCTTGCTATACCGGCGCGATTGACCGCCACCGTGTTCATGCCGTGGGTATCCTTTCCATCGAGGAGAATAGTGCCGGCAGTCGGCTGATAGACCTTGGTTAAAAGGTTAAATACCGTAGTTTTACCGGCGCCGTTCGGACCGATAAGTCCGGATATTTCGGTCCTACCGATGGTGAGATTAAGTCCGTCTACGGCGGCAAGACCGCCAAAAGATATACCGAGATTGATACACTCCAAAATAGGCTGTTTATCAAGATCACGTTCCGTGAGCAGAGCGGTCGACGGTTTTGGGTATAGTTTTTCAGACATTAGCCGCACCTCCCTTAACCGATGAAAACTTCTTTTTTATCGTCGCAATCTTGTCATGGAACTTTGCGTTGTTGGTAGCAATCATTACAATAATTAAGATGGCAGCATATATCAACATACGGTATTCCGACAGCGAGCCGCGTAGCATTTCCGGCAGGATGGTGAGCAACGTCGCGGCGATTATAGAGCCACGGATGCTGCCGATACCGCCGAGCACAACGAACATAAGCACTAATATCGAGGTATTAAAGTCAAATTTACTTGCATTGACACTGGTGAAGTTCATAGCAAACAGTGTCCCTGCCATGCCGGCGAGCATTGCCGAGATAATGAATGCCATCGACTTGTATTTGCTCGGGGATATGCCGACCGACTCGGCGGCAATGCGATTGTCACGCAGTGCCATGACGGCGCGACCGGCACGGCTGTTTGTAAAGTTGAGCACAATAAATAATGCGAACACGACCAGTAAAAATCCGGCGAAAAATGTAGATATACTCTCATACCCGACCGCTCCTATCGCGCCGGACAATATCATCTTGCCACCCTCTGCGAGTTCGATAGAGGAGTCGGAACCGGTAGCAAAGTGCAGACCGTTTTCATCTATTCCGATATACAGTATATCGATGATGTTTTTGACAATCTGACCGAATGCGAGCGTCACAATAGCGAGATAGTCGCCGCGCAGTCGCAGTACTGGAAACACGACCGCTATGCTGATGATGCCTGCGGCAATCGCACCGATAATCATGGAAATTATCAATCGAATAATATCGACGCTAACCATATTTTCAAGCAATGTCGAGGCAATTATTCCGGAAAACGCTCCGACACTCATAAATCCGGCATGACCGAGCGAGAGTTCCCCCATTATACCGACGGTGAGGTTAAGAGAGATAGCCATGACAATATAGGCGCATATCGGTATAAGTTGACCTTGAAGTGAGTTGGAGAGGATGCCTGCCGAGTTAAGTATCGTCATAACCACAAAAGTAATACCGACCATGGCATATGTTATTGTGTTCTTTCTTGTGGTTTTGCTCATGTTTTTAATATTCATACCCACCTACACCTTCTCGTTTATCGGTTTGCCCAAAAGTCCGGTCGGGCGAACCAGCAACACGATAATAAGCACGGCAAATACGATAGCATCCGAGAGTTGAGTGGAGATGTATGCCCTACCGAAAATTTCAATGACACCGAGCAGTATTCCACCTATCAACGCACCGGGTATGGAGCCGATACCTCCAAAAACAGCGGCGGTAAACGCCTTGATGCCCGGCATTGAGCCGAGTGTCGGGGTCATCAATGGATATGCGGACAATAAAAGTACACCGGCAACGGCGGCAAGTGCGGCACCTATTGCAAAGGTCACCGAGATGGTGAAGTTGACATCAATACCCATCAGTTGAGCGGCATTTTTATCCTCCGACACGGCGCGCATCGCCTTGCCGAGTTTGGTTTTGTTGATAAAAAAGGATAAAACAACCATAATGATAATACAGCTGATAATGGTGACAATGGAGGCGGAGGAGATAACCATCTGTCCGTCAAACAAGGTTATCGGCGGCATCTCAATTATGGTGGGGTAAAATTTGGAGCTGGATCCCCAGATAAGCAGTGCTAAATTCTGTAAAAGATAGCTCACACCGATTGCCGTGATCAAAACAGCAAGCGATGTTGCCTGCCGCAATGGTTTGTAGGCGAAACGCTCGATAACGATACCGAGCACCGTGCAGGCAAGCACCCCAAGCAGGATGGAGGGCGCGGCACCCAGACCGAGGGTTGAGATAGCAATAAAGCTGATATAACCGCCGACCATGATGACATCGCCATGCGCAAAGTTGAGCATCTTGGCAATGCCGTAGACCATGGTGTAACCCAGCGCTATGATAGCATAAACACTGCCCAAGCTAAGTCCGCTGATGAGGTTGTTGAGTATTGAAATCATTGTTTTTGCATCCTTATTGTTAAAAAGAGGGGCTGTGACAGAGCTTTCGACTCATCACAGCCCCAAAATAGTAAATTTTGAAGATT
>CAYJMO010000087.1:0-4233 GCA_964371365.1 uncultured Oscillospiraceae bacterium | reverse complement strand
CCTACATAGACTCCGTTTTCGATGGTGATAGCCTGAGGAGCTTTTGAGACCTCGCCTATCTCGTTCCATGTCATTCCGGCACCGGTAAGACCGTCAAAGGTCATGGAGGTGAACTGCTCAATCATGATGTTGCAGACCTCTTCCGACGACATGTCAAGTGTGACACCGCCGGCTGTCGCTGCATCATAGATAGCATAGATACAGTCATATCCGTCCGCTGCGAACTGGTTCGGGGTGTCGCCGTACTTCTCGACATACTTTGTCACAAAAGAGACGGTCGCCTCGTCCTGAGCGTCGGCGGCGAATGGGGTTAGTAGCATGGTGCCCTCTGCAAGTGCAGTGTCAAAGCCCTCAAGGGTTAGAATGCCGTCAAGACCATCACAGCCGAAGAAGATTGGCATAAAGCCCATTGCATTAGCCTGGCTCATTATCAGTGATGCCGGCTCTGCGTAGATCGGCAGGAAGATAAGCTCTGCGCCGTTATCACGTGCATCGTTGAGTTGAACAGAGAAGTCGCTCGCCGAGTCATCGGTAAAGGTAGAGGTGCTTACAACCTCGATAGAAGTACCCTCGACACCCTCCATAAAGCTCTCATAAATTCCGCTGGAGTAGGTAGCAGAGTTGTTGTAGATAACCGCAACCTTGGTAGCGACGCTGTTATCACTTATGTACTGTGCCGATGCCATGCCCTGATTCGGGTCGGTGAAGCAGATCTGAAAAACGTTATCGTTGCCCTCAACCACAAGGCTGGAAGATGCAGACGGGGTAAGCATAAACACACGGTCCTCATAGGTCATCGGTGCAACGGACAGTGCCGGTGCGGTGGTGACGGTGCCCATCAACAGGTGCATGTTCCAGTCTTTAAGCGTATTGTAGGCATTGACAGCCTTTTCCGGGTCGTGCTCATCGTCCTGGAAGTTGAGCTCTAACTGCAGACCGCCCATAGCGTTAATCTCCTCAACAGCTATCTCAGCACCGTTTTTAACAGCGTTGCCATATACAGCTGCAGCGCCTGTTGTAGGCCCTATGCCGCCGATTTTAAGCGTATTGCTGTCGCCCTCTGCGGAACAACCTGCAAGAGCGCCCACAAGCAGTGCCCCTGCTAAGAGCAGACCAAAAATTTTCTTTTTCATTCTTATGACCATTCCTTTCTCGATGTTTTTTACGGTTTCACCACATGGTGGTAAAATTTCAGCGTCTTCCGCTGAAAAGGAATAAAATTCGATGTTTGAAAACTTGTTTTCAAACTATCCTCCCTAAAAAATTTTATTACCATATAAAATTATAGTTTATTCTAAAGGAAATGTCAATCTTTTTTATTACAACAACTGCACAATTGCCATATATATAATCGTCCCACCCGCGATGCTGAGCAGCATATTCTTCTTCCACTTATGCAAAAGAACCACTGCGGCAATCGAAATCAACTCAAAAACACCATGATTTTCCGAAAAAAACGAGTTTCTCACACAGTAGACTATAAGCATACCCATCACTGCATAAGGCAAAGATGTGCTCAAAACCTCAATGAATTTCGGTGGTTTTTTGTTGGAGGGGAAGATGACGAATGGCAAAAATCGTGTGAGCATGGTGCCGAACATAACGGCGGCGATGGTGATGATCTGTTGTGTCGTCGTCATGCGTCGCTCCCTCCTTTTTTAATCGCTCTGTTCAGTGTGATGAAAAGCGCAATAGCAATCATCGCCGGTATCAAAAAGTTATCTGTGCCAAATATAAACAGCGATGCCAGTGAGCAGAGAACGCCGATTATCGCCGAGGTGTGATCCCGTGTTTTCTCCCATTGTTCCATGAATATGACCACAAAAAGTGCGGTCATGACAAACTCTATCCCCTCGGTATTGATGTTGATAAGATAACCGAGCAATCCCCCGAGTGTCGCACCTACCACCCAGTAAAGGTGGTTGAGCAGCGTGACAAAAAACATAAACCACCCCTTGTCTACGCCGTTTGGCGGTTCGGCCGAGCAGTTGATGGAAAAGGATTCATCGCACATACCAAAGATGAGATAGAGCTTTTTTATCCCAACACCTTTATAGATATTTAGCATGGATATCCCGTAAAAAAGATGCCTTGCGTTCACCATCAAGGTCAGCGCGAACGCCTGCAACGGGTCAAATGCGCCGAGCAGTAGGTTGCCGGCGACAAACTCCATCGACCCGGCGAAGATGAGCAGACTCATCAACATCGGGTAGTAAAAATCAAAACCGAGCCCGTCCATAAAGAGTCCGTATGATACACCGAGGAATAAAAACCCGACGCAGATAGGCAGCGTTATCGGGAACGCCGCCTTTAATGCCTTTAACTTCATTCACTGTCCCTATATCGTCTGTTCCGTGCGTTCTATAATGTCGTCCTGTGTGCGTTTGGAAAGGACGTTGAAAAATGCGCTGTACCCCGCCACCCGAACAATCAAATCTCTATGGTTTTCGGGATTTTTTTGTGCATCGATCAATGTTTCTCGTGATACTACATTATACTGTACATGATATCCTTTAAGCATGTCAAAAAAGGTTCTCAGCAGTATAATTAGCTTTTGTTTATTGTCTTCCCTCTCCAAAAGTGACGGGTTGACCTTTTGATTGAGTAGAACACCGCCGGTTATCTCGCCGGTCGGAAGTTTTGAGACCGTCTTAAAGACAGCCGTAGGACCCTGTCTATCCATATTATGTGCCGGAGAGCACCCCTCCGACAGCGGTTCGCCCGACAGTCTACCGTCCGGCGTTGCCGGTGTGGAGTTACCCTGCCCGACGTTCGCCGAAATGGAGGATGTACCGGCGTATCTCGTTCCACCGATAGGCCCACGTCCAAAACGAGTGTTCGGATACTTTTTTATCTCTTCAATGTATATATTATATGCATCCACCACAAGGCTGTCAACGTGGTCGATGTCGTTACCGTATTTCGGGGCATCGTTTATCAAAATCTGTCGTATAGCCTCACCTCTTTCGCCCTCGAAATTGTGGGTGAGAGCCTGCCACAGCTCGGTGTTTTCTATCACCTTTTCCTCAAAGACAAGTTTTTTAAGCGCTGCAAGTGAGTCGGCAAGATTCGCTATGCCTACCTGAAGTCCGCTGATAAAATCGTATACCGCGCCCCCCTCTTTCAAGGTCAGTCCCCTGCCGATACAGTCATCACACAGCGCAGAGCAAAGGATGTCCGGCACTTCCATCTCTAAGACATGGTCACAGCAGTTTTCCAGAATTGCGCTATGACGTGTCAGCTCCTTTATCACGACACTCCACGCCTCAAACAGATCGTCATAACTCTGCATTTCGGTAAAATGTCCAACCCCCTCGGTCAGCTTTTTGCCGGATTTCGGGTCGTTCCCGTCGTTCATAGCGATCAACAAAGCCTTAGGGAAGTTTAAAAAGCTCATGCCGGTGCATCGATATCCCCACCTACCCGGCACCGCCGTCTCGACACACCCTATCGCACTATAATTATAGGCATCGTCTCGCGACACGCCACGCTTTATAAAGGAGGGGATTATTATCTCATCGTTATTAAACGCCGGCATACCAAACCCGAGTTTGACAACCTCCAACGCTTTATCCATAAAATCAGCGTTAAGACCCGAATGATAACGCACCGTCAGGTTAGGTTGCGGCAACCTTGTCTGGGCAACACTTTTTAATATCAGATAACTCATGCGGTTGACAGCATCCTCTGCATCCTTGGTCTGTCCGCCGACCGTCACATTTTGATAAAGAGGTGAGCCGGCACTGAACTGGGTATGTGACCAGGAGCGGATTTTATTAATGGTATATGTCTTCATCCAAAGATTTGTCAGCAGTTCACAGGCTTCATCGTCGTCTATGTCGTCCTGCTCTTTAAACGGCAAAAGGTATTGATCCATCCTGCCGTAGGACAGAGAATGACCGTTTGATTCTATCTGCAACACGAGGTGAACCAGCCAGAGCGACTGCACCGCCTCGAAAAAATTCCTCGCCGGATGGTATGGAACGTTGTCGAGGGCATCCGCCATGCGCAAAAGTTCCGCTTTTCTACTTTCGTTTGCATTGATTGCAAGTTTTCTCGCAAGATCGCTATACCGCTTTGCAAACGCCTTGATCGCGTCAATTGTAATTAATATAGAGCTATAAAAGTGATATTTTTGCAAGTTTTGTGGTTGTCCGAGGTCTAAAGCCTCTATCGCTTGCCTTGTTCTGTGCTCATAATGCTTTAATCCATTGCTCAAAACGGTTTCATAAT
>CAYJMO010000086.1:0-7867 GCA_964371365.1 uncultured Oscillospiraceae bacterium | reverse complement strand
CGTTCGAACGAGCGTTCGTGCTCTTTTTTTGTGCTGAAATAAAATTGTAACCAATTTTTTGACACAAGCCCTTTTATTTTTTCAAAATTGTGTTATAATAATTAGGTAAATAATTTTTCGACTATATTAATTTGTCTACAACTTTTATAAAAAAAGGTGCTTGAAATATTGAAAAAATATGTTGTAAACGGTAAAAAGCCGTTGTTTGGCGAGGTTTCGATAAGTGGTGCAAAAAATGCGGCGGTGGCAATACTGCCGGCGACAATCCTCTGCAACGGGGTGTGCGTAATTGAAAACCTCCCTAATATCAGCGATGTAGCCATAGCGGTGCATATACTGCACGACCTCGGGGCAAAGGTGCGCCCGCTGGATGAGTCTACCCTTGAGATTGACACCTCCTCCATCTATAAATATACCGTCAACGACGAGATGGGTCGTCAGATGCGTGCCTCCTATTATTTTCTGGGAGCATTGCTCGGACGGTTTGGTGAGGCAAGTGTCTCCATGCCGGGCGGTTGTGACCTCGGCGCACGTCCTATTGACCAGCATTTAAAGTCCTTCCAAGCTTTTGGTGCCGACATTTCGGTGGAGCACGGCATGATAAACGTTGGATGTGAGCGTTTAGTCGGTCAACAGGTGTTCTTTGACACCGTATCGGTCGGCGCGACCATCAATGCAATGCTCGTCTCGGTGCTATCGGACGGGGTGACTGTGCTTGAAAATGTTGCCAAAGAACCGCATATCGTCGATGTTGCG
Source organism: uncultured Oscillospiraceae bacterium (assembly GCA_964371365.1). Taxonomy (GTDB): domain Bacteria; phylum Bacillota; class Clostridia; order Oscillospirales; family Ruminococcaceae; genus CAYJBH01. Next base: position 7,111 of record CAYJMO010000086.1, on the reverse strand, counting down.
AACTTTTTGAATTTGATGGGTGCCGATGTGCGCGGTGCTGGTACCGATGTTATAAAAATCCATGGTGTGAGGGAGTTGCACGGCTGCGACTATGCGCTGATTCCGGATCAGATTGAGGCAGGTACATTTATGGTCGCCGCGGCGGTGACCGGTGGGAACGTGCTTATCAAAGACGTTATTCCAAAGCATTTAGAGCCGATAATAAGCAAGTTAGAGATGGCAGGTGTTCAGGTGGAACAGTATGACGACTCGGTGCGCGTCATCCGAACTGCAGACATATCTCCTGTGAACATAAAGACACAACCTCACCCCGGTTTTCCGACCGACATGCAACCGCTCATGGCGGTGCTTATGTCGAGGGCAAAGGGCATATCAATTATCACCGAGGCAATCTGGGACAATCGTTTTAGATATATAGACGAACTGTTGCGCATGGGTGCTAACGTCCAGGTGGATGGCAGGGTTGCCGTCGTTGAGGGCGTTGAGGAGCTCAGCTGTGCGCCGGTCAAGGCGACCGACCTGCGTGCCGGCGCGGCACTGGTCATCGCGGCACTATGTGCCGAGGGGTGCAGTGAGATAGACGACATAGAGCATATTGAGCGTGGATATGAGAATTTTGTGGAGAAATTGCGCAGTCTCGGCGCCGACATCCACCGCAAGGAGATAGAGGCAAAGAGCCTGCCGCAGGCGCTGTAATTTGATTATACAGAACAAAAACGGGTGACCACACAGGGTCACCCGCTTATTCATGAAAACCCACATGGAGAAATACAATGGCGAAATTCGCTACATTATACAGCTCCTCCTCCGGCAACAGTGCTTACATAGAGGAGGGGGGCGGTGTCCTGCTTATCGACTGCGGCAAGAATTGCAAGACCACGGTGAACGCTCTTTATTCCCACGGAATTGCAGCAAAGGATGTCAAGGGGATACTGCTCACCCATGAGCACACCGACCATGTCGCAGGGCTTGCGGTGTTGCTTAAACACTACCATATACCGGTCTACGGTCATAAGGAGACGCTCGGTTATCTCGTCCGGGAAAATCTTGTGCCAAGTAGAGCGGTTATAAATCCGGTTGTTGCCGGTGACAAATTTTCTATTGGGGATTTTGAGATAACACCGTTTGAGACCAGTCACGACAGCCTCGGCGCACACGGTTACCGCATAAAAACAGGGCAGGGCAGGACGATGTGCTACGCGACCGACACCGGCATCGTCTCAAACGAGTTGCTCCAAAGTCTATGTGGCTGTGACCTTGTCGCACTGGAGTCCAACTATGACGCGCAGATGCTCAAATACGGTCGATATCCGCAGTTTTTAAAACGGCGTATCGACGGCGCGCGCGGACATCTCTCCAACCACGACTGCGCACAGGTGGCGGTGGAGATAGCGAAGAGCGGTGTCAATCGTTTTGTATTCTGCCATTTAAGTAAGGAAAATAACCGCCCCGAGCGCGTGAGTGAGGCAATTTTAACCGCGTTTGTTGCGAACGGAATAAACCCCGACGAGGGTGGCTATGTCGGCATTGCGCCGAGCGATGAACCACTCGTGCCGGTGGAGTTTTAAGATATGCAGAGTATAAATATAATCTCGGTCGGCAGGATGTCAAAGCCCTATTTCAAAGCCGCCGCCGACGAGTATGAAAAACGGCTCAAAGCATACTGCAAGCTGACCACGACGGAGTTAAAGGAGCGCGGTGAGGACGAGCGCGCACTCCGACGCGAGGAGCAGGATTTTCTCGATGCATTGCCGAAAAAGGCGATGACTGTCGCACTCTGTGTCGAGGGCAGGGCGATAACCTCCCCCGAACTCGCCGGGATTATAAGCGATGCGGCGATGCAGGGGCGTGAGCTGTGTTTTTTAATAGGCTCGTCGCAGGGCATGACCGAACAGCTGAAAAACAGGTGCGATAAAAGAATATCGCTGTCAAAGCTCACCCTCCCACACCAGATGGCAAGGGTGCTATTGACGGAGCAGATATATCGTGCGTTTAATATTTTAGGGGGCGGGAAGTATCATAAGTAGGGGTTCGTCGAAGCATTCCGATATAACGGTCGTATAGGTGCGCCGATGGGTTTTTTTGCTTGACTGTGGGTGGGGGGGCGCGTCTGCGAACTCGTTCGCAGTCACCGACTGTGTAAAGAGCACCTGTGCTCTTTACACAGTCGGTGAGTTTGAAAGCTTTCAAACACGCGCCCCCCATATCAACCCGGAGCACCCAAAATCAGCGTTCACCCCGGACTATAATATGAAAAAAGTTGAATGGCTATATCTCACCGTTACCGATAATATACCCCCTTATGCTCCATCCTGCGATACCTAAGTGCCTCGCCTATGTGCTCCGGTCTTATCTGCTCGCTTGCGGCGAGGTCGGCGATGGTTCTCGCCACCTTTAAAATTCGATCGTGCGCCCTTGCCGAGAGCGACATGTTATCAAAAGCCTTTTTAAACAGCTCGGCGGCATCGCTCGTCATCACGCAAATCTTGTTGAGACCGCCGGACGGGAGCAGTGCGTTGCAGATAACCCCGCGGCTCTCTTGACGCTCACGTGCACGTATAACCCGTGCCAATATGTCGGCGGAACACTCCGCCGGCTTTTTGCCTGTTAGCGAGGCATAGTCGACGCTCGGCACATCGACATGTATGTCAATTCGGTCAAGCAATGGGCCGGATATACGGCTGTGATATCGCTCGATATTAAAAGAGGAGCAGGTACACTGCTGTTTTGGATGGCCGCTGTATCCACAAGGACAAGGGTTCATGGCGGCGACAACCAACGTGTTGCAAGGGTAGGTGTAACTGCCGCTTACACGTGAGACAGTTACCTTTTTATCCTCGATGGGTTGGCGCAGTATCTCGATAGCACCGCGGTTAAACTCCGGAAGTTCATCCAAAAACAACACCCCGTGGTGCGCAAGTGATATCTCGCCGGGACGAGGTGTCGAGCCGCCGCCCGAGAGCCCTGCGGGGGAGACGGTGTGGTGTGGTGATCGAAAAGGTGGTTGCGTCACAAGTGAGCTCTTGTTCGGCAGCAGACCGGCGACAGAGTAGATCTTTGTCACCTCTATCGACTGTTCAAAGGTCAACGGAGGTAGGATGGAGGGCAGACGTTTTGCGAGCATACTCTTGCCGGTGCCGGGCGGACCGACCATTAGGATGTTGTGTCCACCGGCGGCGGCGACCTCGATAGCACGGCGTGCCTCACGTTGACCTTTCACGTCGGCGAAGTCCGGTAGTAGGCTTTTTTCGGCCGTGTCATGCTGTTCGTGACGGTGTGGCGGTATCATGTCCCCTTTAAAATGTGAGAGTATTTGGTTGACATTTTGGGCGGAATGTACCTCTATATTCTGTATAACCGATGCCTCGTTTGCATTGTCGGCAGGGACGAAAAGGTGTTTTACCCCCTGTTCTCTTGCCGCGATTGCCATGGATATGACACCCTTGACCGCGCGCAGATCTCCCGAGAGGCTAAGCTCCCCTAAAAAGGCGCAATCCGATATGTCGACGCGCAACTGCTCGCTTGCAATCAACACCGATATCAGTATCGGCAGGTCATAGAGCGGCCCTGCCTTGCGTATGTCACCCGGCGCAAGATTGACCGTGATACGCTGAGTGGGAACATCAAACCCCATGTTTTTCATCGCCGAGCGAACCCTGTCCCTTGACTCCTTGACAGCATTGTCCGGCAGACCCACGATGTCAAATTGCGGAAGTCCGTTTGAAATGTCGGTCTCCACAGTCACCGAATAGCCGTCAAGGGCGGTGACGCCAAGGCTGTTTACACGAGAGTACATAGTATATACCCCATTTTTATTTAATAATACTACAAAATTATGTGTTTTTCAACATGTTTTGATATATTTTAATATTCTCTTTTATTTTTCACAAAAAGATGTTATAATGTTGAACAGATAACAAAAGGAGATAATGTATGTCGTTGAACGATATCCCCACCATTAAAAAAATCATGTTAGTATCTGTCGCCGTGGCATTTATTGTGGCGATGATATTGATAATACGAGTTTATTCCCTCGACAGTGCGCCGGTGGAGGTTGCCCCTTCCTCCGAGTCGGTCACACCTGAAAGTGAACCGCCTCCCGAGAGTGAGAGCGCCGCACCCGAGCCGGAGGAAGAGGAAGTTGACCTTGCACTGTTAAAGGAGCAAAACCCCGACACCCTCGGTTATATTGAGGTTCCGGGTACGGTCATCAGCTACCCTGTAATGCGCGGTGTCGACAACATGAAATACCTCACCACCAACTTTGAGGGGGAATATGATGCGCATGGTGCGGTCTTTGCCGATATGTTTAACGGCGACTCGCTAACAGGACCGCTTACCATCCTGTATGCCCATTATACACCGGACGACACTTTTTTCACCCAACTGCACCGCTATGACGACGTCGATTATCTTTCCGAAAATCCCGACATGACTCTTTATACCGAAAGCGGTGAGCGAGAGTATGAAATTGTCGCCGCCTTTACCAACGACAACTATAATCTTTTGTATGAAAAGGACTATTCCGACCCGGCGGTGATGCAGGGTTTTATAGACCATATACTGCAAATTGATCCCAATGCTATAGTTAAATCAGACGCGATGGGTGTCGACGATGACTATCTGTTACTATCCACCTGCATGAATTCCTATGAGAGTGTTGAGAATAGGTTTATAGTGGTGGGGAAACTGAAATAGTCACCACCTTGACATATTTTGCACAATGGTATATTATAATATAGAAACACAATCAATTAAGATAAGGGATAAACAGAAGATATGAACAACGAAATTATGCTACAATATGAGCGTTGGATTAGTCGAGAACTGATGGACGACGATCTCGTGCCGGAGCTTATCTCGATACAGGGTGACGAGTCCGAGATTGCGGAGCGTTTCGCTAAAAATCTTGAATTCGGCACCGGCGGACTGCGCGGTATTATCGGCGCAGGCACCAACCGTATGAACGTCTACACCGTTGCCAAGGCGACGCAGGGGCTTGCGGCGTATATCGTTAAAAATGGATTATCAAAGGCGGTGGCTATCGGCTACGACAGCCGTATAAAAAGTGAAGAGTTTGCAAGGGTGGCGGCAGGTGTTCTCGCCGCAAACGGCATAAAAGCCCACCTTTACCGTGAACTCTGCCCGACCCCGATGGTCTCCTATGCGGTGCGAGAACTCGGTTGCGGTGCCGGAATTATGGTCACTGCAAGTCACAACCCTGCGAAATATAACGGCTATAAAGCGTACGGCGCGGACGGTTGCCAGATGACCGACAAGAGCGCAGGCGAGGTGCTTTGTGAGGTGAACAGCCTCGACATTTTTGATGATGTTCATGTTGCTGATTTTGATTCTGCCGTTGCAGACGGCGACATCTGTTATATCACGGACGAGCTTTGTAAAAACTATTTTGACAGCGTTGCCTCTCAAAGTCTACGTGACGTGCTTTCTGTTTCACCGCTTAAGATGGTTTATACTCCGCTCAACGGTGCCGGCAACAAACCGGTGCGACATATCCTTGAAATGATGGGTGCAAAAAATATATCGATAGTGCCACAGCAGGAACTGCCGGACGGTCATTTCTCCACCTGCCCCTACCCGAATCCGGAATCGCGTGAGGCACTTTCTCTCGGTATTGAGCGATGCAAAGAGCTTGGCGCAGACCTCTTGATAGCCACCGACCCGGACTGTGACCGTGTGGGTATCGCAATACGTGACGGCGAGGACTTTTTCCTCCCGAGTGGCAATGAGATAGCACTTTTACTGCTGGACTATATTATCAAATCTCGCACCGAGAAAGGAACCATGCCAAAAAATCCGGTGTTTGTCAAATCGGTGGTCACCACCGACCTTGCGCAGGATATCGCCTCTGCCGCCGGAGTGGAGACACGCAACGTTCTAACCGGATTTAAGTACATCGGGGAACAGATACTATATCTTGAGCAGGAGGGTCAAAAGGAGCGTTTCATCTTCGGATGTGAAGAGAGCTATGGATACCTTGTAGGCACGGCGGTCCGTGACAAGGATGCTGTGGTTGCCTCCATGTTGGTCGCCGAGATGGCGGCATATCATGTCATGAACGGCTCGTCGGTCAAAAAGGCGCTTACCGATATCTATGAACAATACGGTTATGAGATTAACTCGATCGAGAGCTTTGAGTTCGAGGGATTATCCGGTATCGAGACCATGTCGAGGATAATGGGTGAGATACGCGAGAATCCGCCGAAAGAGATTGCAAACAGACCGGTTATGGTTTTCAGTGACTACTCTATAGGCAAGAGGTTTGAGGGCGAGGTTAGCACCGATATAGGTCTGCCCCTGTCCAATATACTCGGCTTTAAGATGCAGGGTTGCAACGCCATTATACGCCCCTCCGGCACCGAGCCGAAGATCAAGATCTACTACAGTGCAACCGCCAAATCAAAGGCCGAAGCCGAGGGTGTAATCGCCGAGCTTAAAACCGAGATGGCAAAATTGTTAAAATAACACAAAAGAGGAGAATGAAATGAAAAAATTATTTTTATTAGTAGCGATCATGTCGCTTTGCATATTTATGACGGCATGTGACGACGAGACAATGTACGACACCGAGGATTATTCCGACGATGCGATGGCATCGGAAGAGGAATATGAGGACGACATGGATGTGGAAGAAGACTATGTTGAAGAGGAGATGACCATCTCGGATTATATCGATATGAACTATGACGCCATGTACGCACAGCACGGCGATCTTGAGGCAGAGGGTATGACGCTGGAAATTTTCGAACGTGATAACGCTTTGGTTTATCATTTTGAATTTGTAGATGCGTTTGAAACTGCCGATTCCCACAACTATGCCATAGATCAATTGGCGTTGACACTGGAGTCAAACTCCGACAATTATACAGCGATATTTGAGAATTTGGCGAGCTATGTGCCGAGTGCAGAGCTGGTGGTTGTTGAATATTTTACCGTCGACGGTGAAATGCTATCGACAGGTGAGTTTGGCTATATGGAATAAATTGCAAAAATTGTAAAAAACACTTGCAATATAAATTTTTCTATGTTATAATATTTTAGCAATGTTTTAATTCAGGCATGGTCGATGATGGCAAATGCCTTTAAAGAA
>CAYJMO010000085.1:0-7928 GCA_964371365.1 uncultured Oscillospiraceae bacterium | reverse complement strand
CGGCATTTTGTCGGTATCAATGGTTGCTTGTAGTGCACCGGTAGAGGAAACTGCCGCACCGACAGCAGATGCAGCCGCACCGGCAGCCGAGACGGCAGACGAGGAAGCCCCCGCTTCCGAGACCGCTGACGAGGAATCAGCAACCGGCACAGTGGTAACGAGATGGGCTTTAATAACATCGATGAAGACCAGGATGTAAATCATGGTGACATCGCCTCCACCGACCTAATCCTACAACAAAACCCTGACTACCTGTTTGTTCTTGATAAGGACGTAGCGGTGGGCGATGAGGTTTCTACCACAGCAGAGGAACTGATTTTGGGTGATCAGATCATTCAGCAGACCACTGCATACCAAAATGAAAATATAGTTTTCCTGACACCCGGCAACAACTGGTATCTTGTTGACGGCGGTATCAACGCACTCGATGCGATGATTAAGTGCATTGAAGATGCAATAGCATAAATTAACAAGAAAACAACCGATTGGTGTATTGCCAATCGGTTCAGGCTTTCGAAAAAGTTCGACAGCCCCGAGAGCATTTTCGTCCACGACTCGGAATGTATGTATAATCTTGCGGACAAAGCGGAGTATTTCGACCTGCTTGACAAGCAAAAAAAGCTCACCGAGTTTCCTCAAAAATCGATGACCTCGCTAAAAAAGATTCGCTATTCTTTGACAGAATGCGGCTTGTCAATCTGAACAAATAAAGACGCGTCACATTCCCGAAAAACGTAAAAAGAGGGACGTTGGGAGAAACAGAAATATTGATCTTAAGATTATGCAGGCAAAAAAATGCATCAGTATAGTCAGTTGACTTGCAATGGGTAACCCCTACCTATGTACCGCCCCCAAAAGTTAGTTTTAAACTCTAACTTTTGGGGGCGGTTAAACACTATACCTCGCGGTTTTCACCCAGGAAAAACAGTGCAATCGTTCCGGGGCCGGAATGTGCGCCGATGCTCGGACCGATATAGTTCATAAATACATCCTTGACATTGAGTTTTGCTTTTATCTCGTTCGCGACATATTCGCATTCCTCTGCGCAGTCACCGTGACTGATGAACACTACCTGCTCTTGAGGATCTGTTGCCCTCTCCATCGCCTTTTGCACAAGTGCATCAAGGCTTTTTTTGCGTCCTCTGACCTTGTCGGCCGGCACTAATTTGCCCTCGGCATTGACGCGCATTATTGGTTTAATCCCGAGCACCGAGCCAGCCACCGCTGTCATCTTAGTCACACGGCCGCCACGATAAAGGTGGTTGAGATCATCCACAGTGAACCATTGATTAAGCCGTTGTTTGTTGCCCTCAATATAGCCGGCAACCTCTTCGATGGAGGCACCTTGTTGCTGTTTTTGTGCCGCGAGATAGACCATCAAACCCTCACCCATCGATGCACAAAGAGTGTCCACAATAATTATTTTGCGGTCTGGGAACTCCTCTTTAAGCTCCTCTGCGGCCAAACGACAGCTATTATATGTACCGGAAAGCGCCGAGGAAAATGCAATGTGCAGTATGTCAAAACCTTCCTCTAACACCGGCTTTGCATAGTCTATAAACTCCTCCGAGTTAAGCTGTGCGGTGGTAGGCATTATACCCTCACGCATCTTTGAATAAAAATCCTCGTTGCCCATCTCGACTGATACCGGCGTGTTTTTGTACTCCTTGCCTTCCATCTGAAAAGGAACGGGAAGGATAATTATACCCGTCTTTTGCACAAGCTCCAACGACAAATCTGCTGTGGATTCACTGAAAATTTTATAGCTCGACATGGCTCTCTCCTTAATCCTATCTATATGCTTAATGATATCACACAAATAACACAAAATCCAGCTTTTTTAAAAGTTTTAATGATTAATTTGCCATATTTACAAATTTTGCCATGGCGAGATCCTCTTTTTTAATATGATTAATCAGCCAATCACCGAGTAACTTTGCAATCTTCGACACCAGCGAAACGTCGTTGGGATTTTTCTTGTGCTCTTTATATAGCTCGTTCAATATTTTTTTAAAGGCATCGTGTTTTTGTTTGTGGGCGATAAAACCGGTGTAGTGAGCGCCGAGCTGTAACCGCTCCTCGTCGCCGAGATGGGTCGAGGTATAGTTTATTAAAAATTCAAGGGTAGGGGCGAGTTCCTTGCCGCCCTGTGCTTTTATACACGCGGCAGTCAACTTGTTCAACACATCAATTAGCTCTTTATGCTGTTTGTCTATAAGTACATTTCCGGTCTCAAGGTCTTTGGTAAAATGGTACATCCTACTTATCGTCCTTTCTTTTAGTCGTTATTTGGGATTATATTTGTTAAACGCATTTTTTATCAGCACACTCATCAGCTCCATGTTGCCTTTTATCGGGCTTATCTTGGTCGGGGTTTTGCCCTCACTCGGATATCGGCGTTCCACCGCCACCTCACACGTTTTTAGCCTAAGCTGTGAGGCACGTGTGGAGAGGTAGGCGAGCAGTTCATAGCCGGCAAAGACCGCACGGAGTGGTTTAACCTTCGGGTGCTTTAGATATTTCATGGAGTAGGCGCGAAAATTGTTGGTTGTGTCGGTGAAACGCTCTCCTGCGGTAAGAGATATGAGCGGTGCATGGATCAACTTTATCGCAAGATCACGCGATTTAGGTGTGTTGACAGCGACACCGCCATCTATAAAACGAGAACCCTGCACAAAGTCATATCCCTCCTTGAGCTTTTCAACAAAGCGATCGACATGCTCTATCGAGTCCTTATCGTTGCCGTCGATGGTGATGACACCTTTATATCCGCGCTTTATTGCAAAATAGATTCCGGTTCGCAGTTGTGCTCCCTGACGACCGTCGCCGAGCTTGACGAGCAGAGTGTTCACTGCAAGTCCCTGCATAAGCCCCTCCTCGGTGCCGCCGTCTGTCGACCCACCGTCACAGATGATGATGTCAACAAGGTCTTGAACGTTGTGACGAACTGCTCTCTCGAGCTCACTTTTTATCTTCTTCCTCTCATTAATAATTGGGATTAAAAGGCAATAGTCACTTTTTTTTGTTGCGTATTCGAATGCGTCAAAGTTTGGCACACCCCTGATTGAACTATACTCCGTTTTCATAATGCAAAATACCCTCCGACGTACTCTAAACACTCTAATATTTTGTCGACCTCGTCCACCCTTTTCATCTCTATAGATAGATATCGGTCGTAACCGCACTCTTTGAGAACCTCGCGCAGATCTGCGTGAATGGGGTGCGACGAGACATATTCGAGGTAGGGTAGGCTCAAATGGATATGGTTCACAATATCAATATCTTTCGCTAAAATATTACATCGCTCGCCGCCATGTATCATGGTTCCGACATCAACGTTAACCTTAAGCCCGTCGCTGCCGAGCTTTCGTACTAGATTAAATGCCTGCTCGGTGGTGTTGACAAAGTTTGTCCCGTAGATATCGGGATTGGGCTCTATCGCGAGGACTGTGCCCTTTGAGTGGGCATATTCCCCCATCGAAAAGAGGAATTCCTCTGCCGCTTTTTCACATTCTATGCGGTTTAGCTCCGGTGGAATGTTGCGGTTTTTCGGACAGCCAAACACGAGGTTATCTATCGCGCCGGCATGGGCGAAGTCTATGGCTTGTTTTGTGTACTGTTCTAATATTTTGCGCCCCTCAACATCGTAAAGGCTTTCACCTTTACCGTACCAGATGCTCTGCATACTGCAAATGCTGAAAGAATAGTTTTTTTTCAGGCTTTGGGAATAGGCATTAATGCGGAAAAGATTGTCATAAGGATTTTCAAACAACCTTGTCGGAGCTATTTCAAGTCCCGAAAATCCGTTTTTTTGCATGGCACTGTATACCGCTTCATCCTGTAGTGCATCCCATGCGATGTTTGATATCGAGAGTTTCACACACCCTCCTTTACAAAGTTAGCAATGTCGGTCAAAACCTGTTGCGCAGTGTAAAGGTATCCAGCTTTACCGGCAAAAACCTCACAGTGCTCCGACTTAAAGTTATAGTAGGGAGGGTTTTTGGGTAGTTCGTTGACGAAGCTCTCGCCTGTGAGGTGATGGTATAAACTCGCCGCCGATATCGGTTCGGTCGCAAGGTTAAGGGTCTTTATTTCGTTTGTTATTGCTGTGTTGATGTCGCTAAAGAGGTTTGCAAGGTTATAAAACTGAAAGACCGCACGTGAGTCGGTGAAATTCAGCGCGGAGAATCCTACCTCACAAAACAATTCCCTCGCCCTTTCTCGATCTGCATCGGGGGAGAGTTTGTAGAATCCATTCTCTTGCAATGTATACATAGAGTATACATCTTGTCGAATATTACCGATTTCGGTGATTTTTTGTTCGTTCAACATCGCCGGAATAAAGGATATAAAGTCGTATATGAAGTTTTTCTTCAAGTTAACGCCAAAAAGACCGGGTAGGCGGACAATATGGTGGTGTTCAAAATTTTTCGCAACAAATCGCTCCAATTCAAGGCGATTTGCGCCATAGGGCAACCTGCTCTCATTGCCGTCGATCATGCTCTCGGTTTTGCCGTCGGTTACCTCATAGACGTCTACGGTGGAGATCAACACCACACGTTTAGGGTTGATTCGCAGGATGTTTTGTGCCGCTTCATCGGTCTTTGCCCTGTCCTTTTCGGGAAACTTATCCGCTAAAAATTTTTCTGCCGGCAGACCACTATAAAATAGAACATCGGGACACAGATTGAATGCCTCACCGATGTTTTTTGAGTTGTATAGCGCACTAAACGTGCCATTTTTTGCAAGATTTGAACCGACAAAGCCGGTATATCCGACCAAAGCATTCATGAGGTGTCCTTTCGGTAATGATTGTATACAATGAGGAGACGGGTTTCATATCCGCCCGATGTATGCGACATAGGACGGAGTAAAGGCGAATTGAATAGTTCGCCCTTACAAACCAACCGATGAATCATTAAAAGTATTTATGCCGCCGGCACTGCCGCTGGGTCTGCCGGGTCAGCAGTGTGGGTTACGTTGCACAGGGGTGGTGGGTTATCTCTTTTAAAATATCCGGTATCACGAGGACAATCCGCTCTTGCAAGATATCCCGAGCTGGAACAAAACGCAAGCTCCACCACATTTTCCGATACCGGGAACTCTATCTCCTCTAATTCCGCCTGGGCAAGATTCATGACCTCACGCCATGCCCATGTCGGGGGATGCTTTGAGTACTGTGTCCAGGTGAGCATCTGAGGATCGTCGAAGCCCCACCAGGTTGCTGTGGAATAGTAAGGAGTTACGCCGATAAACCAGTGGTCACGGTCATCAGAGGTGGTACCGGTCTTTCCGACTGCCTCCATACGCTCGGGGTACAGTCCATATCCCGTACCGCCTGCCTGATAGAGAACGGTAGAGAGAAGTTCGTTCATAATATGGGCGGTGTCCGGCTTGATAGCCTGTGTGGTGATGACATCCGGTTCCATAATTAGCTCGCCGTTGTAGTCCTCGATGCTGATATAGCAATGGGGGGTGGTAAACTTGCCACCGTTGCCGAATATGGTGTATGCCGCCGCCATCTCCATCGGCGAGATACCCTCGGTCATAGCGCCGAGTGAAAGCGGAGCAAGCCCAATGTCGGTGAATACCTGGCCGTCGATCTCCTTTGATTCATAAAGTGTACTTATCTGTAACGTGTCGGTCAAAAAGCTGAATGAGGTCTGTAGGCCGATAAGGTCTAACACACGCACCGCAACGGTATTGATGGAACGGGATAGTGCATACTCAATGGACATCTTCTTGTTGGAGGGGCTACCACCGTAGTTTCGCGGCCAAGGCTCGTTGCCGGTGGCAGGGGAGGCAGGGAGCGCGGAGTCCATAATCATAGTGGAGTAGGTTATAAAGTTGTAGTCAATTGCCGGAGCGTAAGAACCGATCGGCTTCATGGTAGAACCGGTCTGGCGAACACTGTCCACTGCACGGTTGTGCAGACGGTCATCCTCTTTAACTCCGAGCGCGCCGACGACTGCGGCAATCTCGCCATTCATGTTGACGGTAACCATTGCGGATTGAGGTTCGACCGGTATGGTTTCGCCCTGATCGTCAAGTATAAGCTCGCCGTTGAGGTCACGCTTATCAAGAACAATATCCGGGAAGAACTCGCGGTAGTATTCCTCGTTCATCATAACAGTTTCCATCGCGGTCTGCAGGGTGAGGTCGATGGGCAGATAGATGCGCAGCCCACCATTATACACAAGGTTGGAGGCCGCATCACGTGTCATCCCCTGTAGTTCCACGAAGTCGGTGATTACCGATTCGATGACCATGTCGGTGTACCAGCTGTAGACCTGCTTTGTGCGGATGATGTTACCCTCGCTGTCGACCGAAATACTGATCTCTGCTTCCTCTTCGGTGGTCTCGGTCAGTTCGCCGTCTTCACTTTCCACCACAATTTCGGTGGTGACGGGGGCGCTGGCAGAGATAAGTCCGAGCGGTTGGTCCACTGCAAAATTATACTCATCGTCGTCAAGATAGCCGACACGGTTCATGTGGTATAAAACGGTGTTTCGACGCTCAAGACAAGCATCCGGGTTGTCATACGGGTCAAAGGCGACCGGTGACTGAGTAATTCCGGCAATCATGGCGGATTCGGTGACGGTGAGCTCCGAGGCGGGTTTACCGAAATAGATATTTGCGGCGGTTTCAACACCGGCGATGTTATCGGATAGCCTAAAGGTGTTGAGGTATGCCTCAATAATAACCTCTTTGGAGTAGCGGTTTTCAAGGGCAATAGCGCGGAAAATCTCACGGATCTTACGCATTGCATCGACCGAGTTGTCCTCGGTAAGGTTTTTAACCAACTGTTGCGTCAAGGTGGACGCGCCCTGACCGGTGCCTCCCAAAACCTTCAAGGGGGTGTACTCGTCCAAGAACGCGGCGAAGGTACGCACATAGTTAACGCCGTTATGCTCCCAGTAGGAGTCGTCCTCAACCGCAACTATGGCGTCAATCATGTGGGGCGATATATCCTCATAGTTAACCCAAATTCTGTTCTCGTCACCTACAAGTCGCTCATACTCCTCATATTCGCCGGAGGCAGGATTTTTAGCATAGAGAATAGTCGTGTAGCTAAGTTTAATACTGCCGAGGTCAAGTTTTTGTTCATCCTCCGCAGTAACCTCCACAACATAAAGACTGACCGCAACGGCCAACATAGAGCCGATAATTACACCGATACAGCCAAAGATGATTATTACACGAAATACAAGCAAGAATATATTTAATATTACTTTAATAATACTAACGCCAACGTTGCGTTTTGGCTTTGTTCTACCTGTTGAGTTGGGATTGTGTGCCATATTATATTTTCTATCCTTTCAAGGTAATTCACATTTATAATAGTATTCTACCACAAAAAACTATATTTGACCATACAAAAGAATAAATTTTCACAATTTTGTCAACACTACCACACGGAAGTAGTTTTTTTCAAAAAATATAGAGGATATCATTATGAAAAGGATAACGGCTCTGATGTCGGCAGGCGGCGTTTTGGTTATTATCGTGGCACTGGTGCAGTTCAACCTGCGTGCCGAAGAACCGATCGAGAATATTCCGGTGGAGGAGGTCGAGGTCGCAAGCGAGGACGTGAACAACAGCCACACCATAGACGTCATCGTCCCTACCGTGGAACAACCGCTCGAGGAGGAAAACCCTAAAGACTTCTACCACCTTGCCACGATGGGTGACATGGTAGCACTGTTCGACGAGGAGGGTGCGGTGGTAGAGGTATACGAAATATATGTGCACATTCTCCCCCCCGACGATATAAAACAGCTGAATGTCGGCATAAAAATAGAGAACGAGCAGCATTTAAGGCAGTTGTTAGAGGACTTCGGCGGATAGTAGGACGTGACCGCGGAGGGCATTGCATCCCGTTTTGCACTATAAAAAGAGTAGGAGACAGCCACGACTGTCCCCTACTC
>CAYJMO010000084.1:0-8104 GCA_964371365.1 uncultured Oscillospiraceae bacterium | reverse complement strand
CGCCACAATGTCCGTTTCTTTACTTTTTGGCACCAAAAAGTAACAAAAAGTGTTGGGACGACGCATGTCCCAAACCCTAGCGTGTTCTCGTATTTCCGCACTTAGAACGCTCTTGCAAACAAAATTTAACTCATAATTATATAAACCCTCTTAACGGGTTTATATAATTATTCAAACACAAATTTTGTTTGAGCGCGTTTGCTAAAGCTGTGTTTGTGGTTGTTTATTGTTAAACTTCTGTTCAAACGAAGCTCTTTGTGCAACATTTTTTAGGATGCATCTTTTTTGACACTTTAACAGATGCCAACGAATGTAATCGTTAGCACCTGCTTTAAAATCTGATTGATTTCTACGCGAAAAAGTCCTTTAGGTTTTTGAAAAAGCCCTTTCGTTGTTCGTAGTTATCGTCCTTTAATGTTGCCTCGAATGCCGCGAGGGCGTTGCGTTGTTCCTTGGTGAGTTTTTTGGGAACCTCTACAATCACCTTGACATACTCATCGCCATGTCCTCGACCGTTAAGGTATTTCACACCCTTGCCGCGCAGTCGAAACACCGTTCCGCTTTGGGTACCCTCCGGCACGTTATACTGCACCTGACCCTCCAAGGTCGGCACCACAAGCTCGCAACCGGTGGCCGCCTGTGCATAGGTGATGGGTATGCTCACCCATAAATCGTAGTTGTCACGCTCAAAAATCTTGTCCTTTGCCACCGATACCACCACGATGACATCGCCGGCAGGTCCGCCGTTAACTCCGGCATCGCCCATGCCACGCAGTGCAATGCTCTGGTCGTCGTCTATGCCCTCCGGTATGTTAACCTCAACACTCTTAGGTACACTGATTCTGCCGCTACCTCTGCACTTGGAGCAGGGGTTTTTAATCGTTTTGCCACGACCTCCGCAGGTGCTACAGGGGCGTTGATTTTGAATGACACCAAACGGTGTGCGTTGTTGTTGAAGCACAACACCGCGTCCGTCACAATCGGGACAGGTGTCCGGTGATGTGCCCTTTGCCGCACCGCTACCCTTACACTCGCTACAGCCCTCCTGTTTATTTATGGATATGGTTTTCTTGCAACCTTTTGCCGCCTCGATAAAGCTAAGTTTCAGCGAAACACGCAGATCGGCACCTCTTGCCGGGGCGTTGGGGTTGCGACGTGCGCCGCCGCCAAAACCGCCACCGAAAAAGCTACCGAGTATGTCGTCGAGGTCAATGCCACCACCGAAGCCACCGCCAAAGCCGCCGCCGAAGCCGCCGCCTGCACCAAAATTCGGGTCAACACCGGCATGTCCGAACTGGTCATATTTAGCCCTCTTATCCTTGTCGGACAGGATTTCATATGCCTCGCTCGCCTCCTTAAACTTTTGCTCCGCCTCTTTATTGTCCGGATTCATGTCCGGGTGATACTTTTTGGCAAGTTTTCGGTAGGCTGATTTAAGCTCCGACTCGCCGGCCGAGCGTGAAACGCCGAGCACCTCATAAAAATCTCGTTTATCTGCCATATTCTCCTACTTATTGTTTGGGTTGTGTGCAATCGTGGGCGACCGATGACCGCCCCTGACATTGGATATGATTAAACGGGGTGGGCGGATATAGAATCCGCCCCTACAATTTAAACCTCTTTATAATCGGCGTCAACTACACCGTCATCGCTCGGATTTGCCTGCTCATTCGGCTGTTCACCTGCGGCACCTGCCTCGGCACCTGCGGCACTGTAAACCTTTTGAGATACCTCATGAAGAACCTTTTGCAGCTCCTCGCTCGCCGCTGCCATTCCCTCGGCGTTGTCGGCATCAAGGGCTGTCTTGAGGGCGTTTTTCTTCTCCTCAAGGCTTGCCTTGTCGGCATCGTCTATCTTGTCGCCCATGTCCTTAATCAATTTTTCAGCGGCGAAAACCATCTGGTCGGCGGCATTGCGTGCGTCAACCGCCTCACGTTTTTTCTTGTCCTCGGCGGCGAACTGCTCCGCCTCTTTGACCGCTTTTTCAATGTCGTCCTTGCTCATGTTGGTGGAGCTGGTGATGGTTATGCTCTGCTCCTTAGATGTGCCGAGGTCTTTCGCCGACACGTGAACAATGCCGTTTGCATCGATATCGAAGGTAACCTCAATCTGCGGAACACCACGTGGTGCCGGCGGTATACCGTCGAGGTGGAACATACCGAGCGACTTGTTGTCCCTCGCCATCTCGCGCTCGCCCTGTAGGACGTTGACCTCAACCGACGGTTGATTGTCGGCGGCGGTGGAGAACACCTGGCTCTTTTTGGTCGGGATGGTAGTGTTGCGCTCGATAATCTTGGTGGTTACGCCACCCATCGTCTCGATACCGAGTGACAGTGGGGTTACGTCTAACAGCAACATGCCCTTGACATCGCCGCCGAGAACGCCCGCCTGAATTGCCGCACCCATTGCGACACACTCGTCCGGATTGATGCCCTTAAATGCCTCTTTGCCCATAAATTCTTTGACTGCGTCCTGCACGGCAGGTATACGGGTAGAACCACCCACGAGGAGAACCTTGTGCAGGTCACCCTGTTTGAGACCGGAGTCGGACAATGCCTGACGAAGCGGCTTCATGGTCGCCTCGACGAGGTCTGCAGTGAGCTCATTAAACTTCGCGCGGGTCATGTTCATGTCGAGATGCTTCGGGCCGGAGGCATCCGCGGTGATAAACGGCAGGTTGATTGCGGTGGAAGCAACGCCGGACAGCTCTATCTTTGCCTTTTCCGCCGCCTCTTTAAGACGTTGAGCCGCCATCTTGTCGTCACGCAGGTCGATGCCGTTCTCCTTCTTAAACTCCTCTGCAAGGTAGTCGATGACTCGCTTGTCGAAGTCGTCACCGCCAAGGCGGTTGTTGCCGGCGGTTGCGAGAACCTCCTGCACGCCGTCGCCCATCTCGATGATGGAGACGTCAAAGGTTCCGCCACCGAGGTCGTAGACCATGATTTTCTGGTCGTTTTCCTTGTCGATACCGTAGGCAAGCGCCGCCGCGGTCGGCTCGTTGATGATACGTTTTACATCAAGTCCGGCAATGGTGCCTGCATCCTTGGTGGCCTGACGTTGGCTGTCGTTGAAGTACGCCGGCACGGTGATGACCGCCTCGGTCACCTTGTCGCCGAGGTACGCCTCTGCATCCGCCTTGAGCTTGGTGAGGATCATTGCACTAATCTCTTGCGGTGTATAATCCTTGTTGTCGATGTTTTCCTTATGGTCGGTGCCCATCTCCCTTTTAATGGAGGCGATGGTGCGTGTCGGGTTGGTGATAGCCTGACGCTTTGCGACCTGACCGACCATGCGCTCGCCGGTAGCGGAAAACGCTACAACCGACGGTGTGGTGCGTGCTCCCTCTGCGTTGGCGATAACGACCGGCTCGCCGCCTTCAATAACCGCAACACATGAATTGGTGGTACCTAAATCTATACCTATAATCTTTGCCATAATAATTATTCCCTTTCTCTACTTTTTGTTTTAAAGTAATTTTGGCTAAATATATACAAAGAATTGTCTATAACAACTCTGAGTATCCGATAAAAATGTTATTCGCTGACGCTGACGGTGCTGTGTCTTATGACCTTGTCACCGATGCGATATCCCTTTTGCAGAACCTTCATGACCATGCCGGGCTCCTCCCCTTGCTCCTGCATGACGGCGGCGTGTAGCTCCGGGTCAAAACGTTCCCCCTCGGCGGCGATCTCGATTACACCGAGCGCCTCAAAGGCATTTTGTGCTTTTTGCATCGTAAGTGTTATCCCCTTTTTAAACTCCTCGTCGGTGCAGGGGGACGCCTCCGCCATTGCGAGGGTGTCGAGGACCGGTATCAACTTCTCCACCGCATAGCTCATGCCATTGGTGAACGCCGCCTCCTTTTCCTTGGTGGAGCGTTTGCGATAGTTGTCATACTCTGCAAGAGAGCGCAAAAGTTGACCTTTAATTTCAGTTAGCTCGTCCGGCTGATCTGCCTGCACTGCCTCATCTTCCGGCAGTGTATCCGGCTCCTGCACCGGCTCTTGCGTATCCTTTATAACGTCCTGTGCCTCTACATTTTCGTTAAAGTTATTCTTTTTCTCATTTTTTTTCAAAATTAGGTTCTCCCTTGATCTTGTGTATATTTTATGCAGTAAGAATACCGCTTATCCTGTTGGTGTAATACCTTATGGTCGGAATCGCTCGATGGTAGGACAGTCGCTCCGGTCCGAGCACCCCTATGTGCCCTGTCAATCCACCGCCTGCGCGGTAGGTTTCACACAGGACGACCAGTCCGCTCGCGCCGCACTCCATCCCCTCGCAGAGCAGAACGCCGGCATTTTCGCTCGCCACACCGAGCAGTCGATAAAAGGTATCCTGATTGCCGATAAGCCCTAATAGCGAATCCAGTCCCACTCCGTTTTTTGAGACGTATATCAGATGTTCAAGCCCCTCATGGTAGACGCGCACACCGCTCATATTCTCCATCAGTGCGATGGCACCCATGACAATCTCACCTGCGATGGTGGGGGAGGGCAGTGATGCAATGATTTCTCTTATCATCGGCACCGTTATGTCCTGTCTGCTGACAAAACACAGGCCGCTGTTCAGCATGTCACTGCAAAGACGCAGGAATCGTTCGTCCGCGCGCTCATTAAGGCGTACCACACGGGTGTGGGGTGTCCCCTCCGATGCCACCGCCACAATGAGCACCGTATTCTGTCCCACCTGCAAAAGTCTAAACTGTGCAATCTGCATGTTTTCACTTCTGGGCAGTGTAGAGAATGCCGGCAGTCCGATCACGTCGGACAGTGACGATGCGGCTCCTCGCATAAAACGGTCGGTCTGGCGGTCGAGCGACATGAGCTGTCGATCAATGTGTCCCTTGATGTTCTTTCCGAGACCGGCATGTCGATCCATCAAATTTTCTACATAGTATCTGTACCCCTCGGTGGACGGCACACGTCCGGCAGAGGTGTGTGGTTGTGCAAGCAGTCCGAGACGTGTAAGCGCCGCCATCTCGGCACGCAGGGTTGCGGTGGACACCGCCATCTCGATATGCTTTGCCAAAAGGCCGGAACCGACCGGCTCACCGACCGACTCATAGAGCAGTACAATCTCGCTTAAAATGCGTTTTTTCCGCTCATCCAATGACACGAAAAACACCTCTCTTTTCTAATTGTTAGCACTCTCACTGTTCGAGTGCTAACTCTATTATAGCCGATTTTATATAAATGTCAATACCTTTTATAAAAAAAATAAAAACCCTTGACAAATAAATTGTATTGGTGTATTATTGTATTAGTTCAATAATACAAAATGTTACGATACTGAGATGGAGGTAAGAGATTTGTCATGGGAATTTTCGGCGGATCGACCGATATTTAAACAGATGATGGAAATACTGACACGGGATATAGTGAGCGGCAAACGCAGACCGGGCGAAAAGATGCCGACGGTGCGGGAGTTAGCACTTGATGCCGGTGTCAACCCGAACACGGTGCAAAAAACATATAACGAGATAGAATCGCAAGGTTTGATAGTCACAAGACGCGGGGACGGCAGCTACATCACCACCGATAGTGAACTGGTGAGTGTGCTGGCAAAGAAGTGTCTTACTCAGGCGGTAGCGGATTTTATCGAGAGTGTTACGGCGCTCGGATTTGATGACGAGACGGTGATTGAGCAGGTCAGCGCTCAACTTATAGAACATTCACAAAAAAGGACAGGTTTATAATGATGGAACAGATTTTAACTTGTAATGCACTCACAAAAAACTTTAGCACAAAAAATGCGCTCAACAATATTGGCTTTGAGGTGAGACGCTCCCAGATAATAGGTCTGCTCGGGCCAAACGGCAGTGGAAAGACCACTCTGATAAAACTGCTGTGCGGACTTTTAACACCGGACGGCGGCGAGATACTGATCAACGGCAATCATCCCGGTGTCGAGACAAAAAAGGTGGTGTCCTACCTGCCGGACAAGGACTTTTTGCCACCCGGTGAAACGGTCGCGGGGATGGTGAGCTACTACGAGGATTTCTATGACAACTTTCGCCGTGGGCGTGCCGAAGAGATGCTCAAATCACTCGAGATAGACCCATCGGCAAAGCTCAAAACCCTGTCAAAAGGCAATCGGGAAAAGGTCGCCTTGATACTGGTCATGAGCCGTGACGCCGACCTTTATCTATTAGACGAGCCCATTGCCGGGGTCGATCCTGCGGCGAGAGACTATATAATAAGTACGATAATACGCAACTTTAACGACAACGCCGCGATAATAATAAGCACCCATCTTATCAGCGATGTCGAGACGATACTCAGCGATGTCATGTTTTTAAAAGATGGGCAGATAGTTTTAAACGGCAACGCCGACGAAATTCGAGAGAACGAGGGCAAAGGCATCGACACCCTTTTCCGCGAGACGTTCTCTCAACTATAAAAGGAGGTTTTATGCTTACTAAACTGTTAAAATACGAGTTCAGATGGCTCGGAAAAATCTATATCCCGATAATTTTGGCGATGGTCTATGTCAGTGTTACGCTCGGGATATTCAGCCTGTTTGCGACCTTTTCACCGTCCGACGGCATTGTCTTTCACGGTGACACACCGATTGTCGTTCAATCGATAGGCTTTATGTCCTTTGTGACCTATATGATAGTAATGATCGGCGCCTACCTCGCCACCATAATAATTGCAAACTATCGCTTTTATAAGCACAACTTCTCGACAAACGGCTATTTGACTCTCACCCTGCCGGTAACCCCGACCGAGTTATATCTAAGCAAGTTCATTGCATCGGTGGTTGGAGTGGTTGTAGTCACCGCCTTGATTGCACTATCGTCCGGCACCATGCTATATATTTTCACCGATGGTCGGATGAGGCTTTTCCAATTCATCTTCACCCTATCGGACTCAACGCCGCTCTCGCTCGACATGGCGATGATAGTTATGACCTTGCTATCCTTTATCTTTTCCATCAGCTGGTACTATTTTTGCATCTGTATAGGTCAGACACAAAAGAACAAGATAGTGGTGGCGATAATCACCTACTTTGTGACCTATACCATAATGCAGATACTTTCCCTAATAATGTTGTTCGTGGTGTTCGGCATCTTCGCCCTTTTGACCCATGACATGCAGGTCGCTAACATGGAGCAATACATGTTGGATGTAATGCTCGCACCCACTATGTGGGGTGTAACGATATTCTATTTTGCCATCACCGTCCTGTTCTTTTTGAGCAGTAGGAGCATCATGACAAAGCGCATCAATCTTGATTAGTGTGTCCGAGAAGTTCCCGCGCTTTTTCAAGATCAAAGCTGTTTATGCGCACACCGTTCTCGGTCTCCTCCCCACTTAAAGTGGCGGCATAGTAGTTGACATTTTCATAGGGCAACAGGCTGAATATTTTGGTAAGGCGATACAGCCCCTGCGCACCTATATTAGAGTTAATGCTGTCCTCTATATTCTGTAGTGATAACGGTATCTCCGCCGCCATTATCTCCATATTCGCCTCTAACAGCAGGCTATAACACACCGTTCTTAACAGCTCATCGTTCGGATTTTCGGCGATGAGCTTTGTTGCAAGTGGGACATCCAGCGTCTCCCCCTCCAAAAGAGGGATTCGCTCGATAATATTCAGCGAGGGGGACGCCGACTTAAATGCACCGGTCATAATCTTAAATGAATCCTCATCCATCATGCAGTAGTAGTCGATGTCGATCTCGAGCAGAGCCTCCAACTCGGTGGTGACCATAGCCGGGCCACCGCGCTCCAACAGCTCGAGCGCATTGTCCTGTGAATTTATAACCAACTCGTTTGGAAAAGTCAGGCTGACCACCCTCGCGCCAAATGCATCAAAACGCAGTAGTGTGAATTTTGCCTCCTCTCCCGAACGGATAAGGAGGAGGTTTTTATTGTCCTCCGCCGTGGGTCTTATCTGAACTGTGTCGTCCACCGACTCGCCGACAAACATAACGTTAGACACACTGTACGCACCGATGAGAATGAATGCCGGCAGTATTATCAAAAGCGAAACTATCAGCGTTACGAAAAAATATTTTAACTTTCTTTTAAACATAATAAAAACACCCCACTTTTATTTTCTCTGTATAAAAGTGTTGACATCTGTGTAGAATATA
>CAYJMO010000083.1:1252-8211 GCA_964371365.1 uncultured Oscillospiraceae bacterium | reverse complement strand
GCGGTGCGGTAAATACCACACCTGTCACAAATGGCTCTCCCGGTTCACCAGCGAGCGGTACAAACGGTGGTGCCGGCGGCGCAGGCGCATCATCACTACTAAAACCACCCTGATCCCCCATATTAAAAACACCCCCATCGGACAGTCCGGTGGGGGTGTTTTATAGTAATGATGTAATTTGTAGGGGCGACCCTATGTGGTCGCCCGATTTGCCGGACAAACCCCACGGCCCTGTGCGGTTGACAACGTGTCATCGGTCGGTCGGGCGACCGGTGGTCACCTCTACATTTCATACCCGTTCGGGTTGCCGCTCTGCCACCGCCAACTGTCGGCGCACATCTCCTCAATGCCGTACTGCGCCGTCCAGCCGAGTTCCTCACGCGCCTTTTTGGTGTCGGCATAGCAGACCGCGATATCGCCGGGGCGACGGGGCATGATCTTGTAGGGCACTTCCTTTCCACTCGCCTTTTCATACGCCTTCACCACATCTATGACGGAGTAGCCGTTGCCGGTGCCGAGGTTGCAGATAAAAACACCTTTTGTCGCGTCCAACTTTTTGAGCGCCGCAACATGACCTTTTGCGAGATCCACGACGTGGATATAATCACGCACGCCGGTGCCGTCCGGTGTGTCGTAGTCGTTGCCAAAGACCGACAGTTCCTTGAGCTTGCCGACCGCCACCTGCGCGATGTAGGGGACGAGGTTGTTAGGTATGTCGGACGGGTCCTCGCCTATCCTACCACTCTTATGCGCGCCTATCGGGTTGAAGTAGCGCAGGAGTGCAACCGAGAGCTCGCCGTCCGCCTTTGCAGTATCGGTGAGCATCTGTTCGCTCATCAACTTCGTCTGGCCATAGGGGTTGGTGGCAGAGAGCGGGAAGCCCTCGGTGATAGGCACCGTCGCAGGGTTGCCGTACACCGTCGCCGAGGAGGAAAAAACAATCTTTCTCACCCCATACTTCCTCATGGAGGAGAGCAGGTTGAGGGTGGAGGTGAGGTTGTTGGTGTAGTACTCAATAGGCTTTGCGACACTCTCACCCACCGCCTTGAGTGCGGCAAAATGTATCACCGCGTCTATGTCGGGATATTTCGCAAACAGAGCATCCACCGCGTTTGCATCACAGATGTCACATTTCTCAAACGGAAAGTCGCTCCCACTCAGCTCGCGAACCCTTGCGACCGCCTCCTCACAGGAGTTGTAGAAATTGTCCGCCATGACAATGTCATAGCCTGCCTCGATAAGCTCCACCGCCGTGTGACTGCCGATATAACCGGCACCGCCGGCAACCAATACTGCCATAATTTGATCCTTTCTTTCTATATTATCTTATCGTCCTAACCAGCTCTGCAATCATGCGGAATTTTTCCACCTCGACAAAGGGTGGACAGCTGTCGGAGTTGGCAAGGATATAGCGACTGCCTTTCATCCGCTCTAATATCTCGACAACCTTTTCCCGTAGCTCCTCCATGGAACTCTCCAACAAAAACACCGGTTCGATACCGCCGATTATCGCTATATCGTCACGCAGTTTCTCGCGCGCGTCGAACAGCTCAATGTTGCCGGTCGGGGGTGGGCTGAGCGATTCAAGGGCATCTATCCTACTGCCGGATATGCCGGGCATAAGGTCTTTGAGGTGACCGCAGGCATGGTGGACAAGAAACTTGTCACTGCCGTGCAGTATATCCGCCCACTCGTCAATCTCGGGGCGTGTATACTCTAAAAACATGCCGGGGTTAATGTTGGTGGTGGAGGAGTCCTCCCAAAAGATAAAACCGTCGGCGCAGGATTTTGCCGCAATGTTAACCGTCTGTCGATCTCGTTCTTTCATGACCGACAGACACTGTGCAACCTCGTCGGGGTTGTCGTATATAAGATAGGTCAAATCCTCGGTGCCGCACCAATGCTCCACCAACGATTGAAAGGAGGTCTTGCCCATCGCACCGATAACCGGCAGAATGAGCGCATCTTCACCGAGCTTGTTATACTCGGCTTCAAATTCGCACAGTTTATCCTCAAAGGTCATGTTTTCATAGATATATTGTAAGGTTTTCAGCCCCTCGACATCCTTGACCGGATGGTCTATCAAAAACCAGGAATCACCGCCCGGCGAATATTTATGGCGAAATTCGAGGTTGCCGTGCTTTGTCTCATATTTTGTATAACGATATTCCCCCTTTGTCACGACACTGTGCTCACACCCGTTGTATTTTACATCAAACAGGCTGACAAAGCCGCGCAGTAAAGGGTCGGCGTTTATCTCTTTTAAATAGTTGAGTTGACCTTTAGCCTGCACCTCCTTTGGAAGATGCTCAAAATAGTATGCGAGAAAGGGGGAAAAGGGGATACGGTCGACCTCATCACCCTTGATGGAGTTTAAAAGTCGTTGTTTTACTGTCATCTGCTCGCTCATTTTTACCTCATAATTATATTTTATCCATGATAACACATGTGTTTTTTAAAGTCAATATATGAGACGAGTTCTTTGTGCGTCCAATCGTTTTTTTCACATAAAGTATATGTCATTATTATAATGTTATATGATATTTTCAATCAAAACATCTTGAAAATACAGCTGTTTTGGTTTATAATAGATATATAGCCCTTCAACCCCGAAAACCAACACATCTTCCCGGCAGAAATTCCGTCTATTTGCGTTGTCGTCAATCGCAATACGAAAGTATTACTCATTCCTCCGCCTTGATAGGCGAAATTTCCGCTCGGCAATCTCATGTCGTTTTTCTGGGTTGAATGACTACAAACCATTTTTTGGGATAACTTATCTATGAAAAAATATATTGTAATACGGCTTGGTGTACTAATATCTATCATTACCCTTGTGTTGATGGCGTTTGTTGCATTGTTGCAGTTTCGTATTGCCACCGAAAGCTTTATGACAGAGGCAAACGAGCAAATTTTGTTGATTGACGACATTTTAACCGATAATGATGAGTACATAATGGAACTCCAGGAGGAACTCAAGTCGGACTATCTTATCCGCGCCTCCGCCGTAGCATATATAACCCAAAACAACCCCGAAATTATCGACAGCAGGAACGAGCTTATGAACGTTGCCGAGCTGTTGCAGGTGGATGAAATTCACTTTTTTGACCCGGATGGTGTAATCTATGCCGGAACGGTGCCGGAATATATTGGCGTCGACATGTATTCCGGCGAGCAGATCGGCTTTTTCCTGCCGTTGCTCACCGATTATGACCTGCGACTTGCACAGGATGTCACGCCCAACACCGCCGAGGCTCGCGAGATGCAGTATGTGGCGGTATGGAGCGACGACCACGAGAGGATAGTTCAGATAGGAATCGAGCCGACACGGCTTATCGATGCGATGGCAGAGACGGAGCTGGACTACATCTTTTCCCGACTTGCCCCCACCACCGGCGTGTCAATCTTTGCCATTGATCCCGAATCCGGTGCTATATTAAGCTCCACCGATACCGCATTAAACGGCAGTCACGTCGACGAAATACTCCTGTCCCATACCGAGATGGTGAACCTGAACGACGGCAACATAGCTACCTTGGTGAACGGTGTTTCCGGTCAGGGCGTGTTTGAACATTCAAACGATATTATCCTCGGTGTCACCAAATCCAACAGCTCGATATATGACAACGCATCTGATGGAATGTTGCTTGTCATCGTCAGTGGCATATTGCTCGGTGCAATCACCATTGCACTGATCTACTTCATGCTTGACAATGTAGTTTTAAACGGCCTTGCCGGTATAAGCAACGGAATGAAACGGATCGTTGGCGGTGAATTTGACTATCAACTCGATGTTAAAGGTCTGCCGGAGTTTGAGCAGTTGAGCGATAATGTCAACACTATGGTAAAAAGTGTCATTGAATCATCGGGAAGATTTTCTACCGTTTTCCAACACATTAATATACCTCTTGCAATTTATGAATGTCACGCCGACAGTGTGGTGATCACCAGCAGGATGGAGGAGATACTCGATCATCCGGACTATCTGAAAAGCGGTAGGTCAATCGACCCGTTTGAATTCACAACCAACATTAAAAACATAATGAGCAAGCCGTATCGCAGTGAAGAGGATGTCTATCAATACGAGAGGGAAAACAAGGTCAAATATCTCAAAATCAAGATTTATAGCGAAGAGAGTAGAGAGTGGGGCATGGTCATGGATCTGACCCGAGAGATGCGCGAAAAGCAGAACATGAAGTTCGAGCGTGACATAGACTTCTTGACCAACATATACAACCGTCGCGCCTTTTTGGAAAAACTCAACGCTCTTTCCGAGACGCCGGATGTGCTCAAAAAGACCGCTGTTGTCATGATGGATCTTGATAATTTGAAGTATGTCAACGACACGTGGGGGCATGTGTATGGCGACAAATTCATCTGTGCCGCCGCCGACGTTCTTGTCGATTTCAAACATAAAAATAAACTCGCCGCGCGACTTAGCGGTGACGAGTTTGTGATACTTATCTATGGTGCGGACTCCCTCGAGGAGTTGGAGGCGCATATCAAGCGATTGGCAGAGGACTTTAAAAAGGCCTGTATCTACGACCCGAACGGAACCTGTTTCCCTATAACCATCTCGGGTGGGTATGCATTTTATCCCGACCACTCCAAAGAATTTACCGAGATACTTCATCTCGCCGATCAGACAATGTATGAGGTGAAAAAGAGCACCAAGGGTGCGTTTAAGGGATATAGTGAGTAGAATAATACTCCGACAGGGTGTTTAGCTTTGATATTAGAGTGTCACTAAAACGCTCCGCAACCTCTACGACAACATAGTCCACCGGTTCGCTAAGCTCGGCGGACAACGTCTCGGCACTTAGGGCATTGCCATGTATCGACACGCACTCCCCGAACGGTGCCGCGAGATAGGGGGCGAGCATCTCTCCAAAGCTGTCCCGAATAAACAACATACTGTTTGCACCTGTGCCGCTGTAATGTGTTACATATCCGTTCTCGCTCAAAGCCTTGACCGTCGCCGTCTCGGTGGCTATGGTGTAGTAGTTATCGTCATCGGCAAATCTATAAAAAGCGCTAACATTTGCAAGATCACGCGGCGGTATCACGCCCTCATCAATTGATATTTCCGGCATCTCGTCCGGCCTGTCATAACCTATAACTGAAAAAACTTCGTCGGCTGCAATATACGCTCCGACGTTGTTCCAGTGTGTGTCATACTTATAATAGACCTGCACACTATCCGTAGCCTCGACAAGTCGGTCTTTAGGGTAGATTATCGGAACATCGGTGGATTGCCTTAATATTTCCACAAGGCTATCTACTCGCGTTTGCTCGCCTACAACCGGTATATAACTCGGCATATACTCACCATACACCCCCTCCTTTGCCGGTGCAAAAAGGATGATAAGTTCTGTGCCTTGCCGGTTTAAAACTTCCTTTAAACTATTGATCGAGGCGATGAACTCTGCCTGTTCCTCCTCACTGTAGCTTGTGATTCCCTGATAATCCGACAAACTTTTGGAATCGGACACATCCTTTAAAAACAGCCACTCCTCCTTGCCGAGCAATACGTCACTTGAGTCCAGCGTCCCTAAGGCACGGTTTATCCCGGCATTGAGTGTCATCATCTGATTGCGAAAGGGTGCGTTATCGGCTATCCAATCCTCAAATAATTCAGGGAAGCCTGACAAGGACACATCGGTCATGTCGCTTAGCTTCACAAGATCACGGTTTTCATAGTTGGTGGTGTCAAGGTGTTCATATAGTAATATATAGAGTGGGAAGGATAAAAGCAACAGCAATACAAACCCCCACATCAACATGTGCGAGCCGAGACTATATTTTTTGATATCTCTTTTCATAGCCACCTAAAATCGAAAATATATAAACGGATTGTAGGTCTCACTGACCAACAGCATAAAACATAAAAATCCAAGCGCCAAAAGGATTACAGACTGCATCGGTGAGACACCGTTTTCTTTAAAAAGTGCCGTCTTGAATGGTTTGCAGAGAAATTGCAATATACCGCAAAGTATAATTCCGGTTAGAATTAATAAAGCAGAGCGTGGGTCGATGTAGCGCATTATCGGGTATGCTTCGGCTCCCAAGGTTGGCACAAACATTGATTTTATGATAGTGATTCCGGCATTTAGACCCGGTGCACGGAATATGACCCAACCGACCAAAACAGCGAGTATGACATAAACTCTGCCGATAAAGGAGGGGAGTTTTTGGAGCAATGCGCCCAAAAACAGTCGCTCTAATATTAGCAAAACACCATAGAACAAACCCCAAGCCACAAACTGTAGGTTAGCACCGTGCCAAATGCCGGTCGCTAAAAAGACTATGATAAGGTTTATATAGGTTCTTGCTGTGCCGCAACGGTTGCCACCGAGTGGGATATAAAGATATTCCTTAAACCATGTTGAAAGGGATATGTGCCACCGGCGCCAAAATTCCGTTATGCTTTTTGACATGTACGGATAGTTAAAGTTTTCAGGAAAATGAAATCCGAACATCCTGCCAAGACCGATAGCCATGTCGGAATATCCCGAAAAATCGTAGTAAATCTGCAACGCATAGTAGAGTGCACCAAGCCATGCAAGAGGGGTTGAAATGTCCTGCGGCGCAAGACCGAATATCTCGTCCGCCTTAACCGCGAAAGCATTTGCAAGAATCACCTTTTTTGCAAGACCGTACAAAAACCGTTTTATGCCGTACACGGTGTCGTTGAAATTCAGACTACGGTTTGACAGTGCGCTCTCCACCTCGCCATATCGTACGATGGGTCCTGCAATTAGTTGGGGAAAAAAGCTGATATAAAGCGCAAGACGAAACCATGAGCGTTGTACCGCGTTTTTTCCACGATAAAGATCGATGATATAGCTCATCGCCTGAAAGGTGTAAAAGCTGATACCTATAGGTAGGGCGATGTCCCTTATCGGCAGAATTTCACTTGAAAATAAACCCTGCAACATATCCGCCGCAAAGTTGTAATA
>CAYJMO010000083.1:0-1242 GCA_964371365.1 uncultured Oscillospiraceae bacterium | reverse complement strand
GTTGTAATACTTAAAATAACCGAGCAACCCGAGGTTAAGGACGATAACGGAGATCAACGATACTTTCGCCGCAAACCCACCCTTTGAAAATCTTGCAATCAACAGCCCACCAAGGTAGTTGATGGTGATGGAAAACAGCATCAATAGGATATAGCTCGGCTCACCCCAGGCATAGAACAAAAGACTTGCCGGGAGCAACAGTGCATTCTGAGCTTTAAGCGGCAGTACTCTTGTAAGCAAAAAAACTGCCGGCAGAAAGAACAAAAAGAAGGTAAGACCGGAAAAAAGCAATATATCTCCTATATAATCTCGGCGATGACCTTTTTGCCGGTATATTCCGGCGCTATCCTATGACCGGGCGGGCAGACCAAAAAACGGTCATCCCAGCCCCCTTTAAACATGTCAAAAATAAATCCACTGTCCCCCTCGACGGTGGTGTGCGCCCAACCGAACTCGCTTGCAATCTCTTTGGAGCGTGCGAGTGCCTCCTCGTCCGGGATTATGTCTGATTTAATGAAGTAGAGGTTTTCATACTCCTTTATGTAGCCGGTCTCCTGCTCGATCAGATAGTCGGCTGTGTCCTCGTCATACTCCTCGATATAGTGTTTATGTAGACGATCAAAATACTCCTTTGAGGGGCAATGGTCGTCCTGCATCCATCCCCGAGTATACCAATAAATTCCCTTGTTACCACCGAAAATATCGAGATAGCGTTGGTAGCTGCCTAAAAAAAGCGCAATACAGTCATCACATCGCGGCACCACGATGGGAAGTGTTTTTGAGTGTAGCCCGATAACCGAGTTGGAGCAAAGACCGTAGCCGAGCACTATAGCGTCAAATCCACGCTCTGCGGCACTATGTTTTCTCCCCTCTTCCTGCACTATACCCTCAATCTCGTCGATGGTAGATTGCAGTTTTTTGCGCAGTTTTTCCGGTGTGTCGTGCAGTCCCTGTTCTATCCAAAAGGGGTGCACAAACCCGTCGGCGGTGGAGATATAACGGCTGACCTCACGATACATGACCATACAACCTATGAATGCAATACGCATAATTTCTCCTGAATTTTGAATAAAACAATGCTCCTTTTTAGGGGATCATCTCAACGCCGTGTCCGAATTGACGTACCAAACAGCCCTTAGCCATCCACCCTCACAGTGCAAGCCCGGTATAAAGTTGATAATACTTACCCTTTTGTTCGATGAGTTCCTCGTGGTCACCTCGCTCGATAATCTTGCCCATCTA
>CAYJMO010000082.1:0-8246 GCA_964371365.1 uncultured Oscillospiraceae bacterium | reverse complement strand
GCTTTGTAGCATGGTGTCCATCTTCTACCATGTTTCCCACATCTCGCGACCGTATATACCTTTTATGCTCAGACCGTGGAAGATTATTTTGGACCAATCCACCGCGGTGCTGTCCGGCAGTATTCCGAGCAGGGCTATTTTGCCGCCGTTTTTCATCGCCGCGACCATGTCGTTAAATGCGATAGGACTCCCGGACATCTCAAGGCCTACATCGAATCCCTCTCTCATGCCGAGCGACGACATTACATCGCTCAACCGCTCATTTTTGACGTTGACCGCCCTTGTCGCTCCGAGTTTTAAGGCAAGGTTTAGGCGATAGTCGTTGAGATCGGTCACGACCACGTGGCGAGCACCGATATGTTTGCAGACCGCCGCCGCCATAATACCGATAGGACCTGCACCGGTGATAAGCACATCCTCCCCTATCATGTTGAACGAAAGGGCGGTGTGTACCGCATTACCAAGTGGGTCAAAACAGGAATACAGCTCCCTCTCGACCGTGTCAGAACAACGCCAGACGTTGCAGGCAGGCAGTGCGAGATACTCGGCAAATGCGCCGTTAATATTCACCCCGACACCTTTTGTGTCCTTGCAAAGGCGGGGCAGTCCCGCGAGGCAGTTGCGGCATCGTCCGCAGACGATATGCCCCTCACCCGACACCATTTCACCTATCTCGAATCCCTCGACGTTCTCCCCTATCTCCACGATCTCGCCGACATATTCATGCCCGATTGTCAACCCGATGGGGATGGTGTTTTGTGCCCACTCGTTCCACTGGTAGATATGCAGGTCGGTGCCGCAGATGGCGGTCTTGTGTATCTTTATTATTACATCGTTTTTTCCACAGTTAGGTTTGTCGACCTCTTTAAAGGTTACACCCCGTTCGTCCCTATCCTTGACAAGTGCCCACATAGCTTTTATCCTTTCATAATTTTATTTTTTATTGTTCCAATGGAGCAAAAATAACTTCTTCTTCCTCTATTTCCACGCATAATACAGTGGCAATTTCATCTTTTGTGTCCCTGTCGAGATAAAATTTCCAGATACCATCTCCCTCACAGGTCCTCATCTCGACGTATTTCACCTCTTCGCCATTGTCAAGGTAATAGACCTTTTTTATATGATTATCGATGTTGAGGAGTTCTAAAAAGTCAAAATCCTTTAAAAGATGGATGTAGATTTTGCCGGGTTTACAGGTGTAAGCAACCCCCTCTACATCGTATGTAGGCAGTGGCACGGCCTTTGTGCCGTAGATGCTCTCGCCGTTTTTCCTTAAAAATCCACCGATAGCGTCGAGGGTTTTTATACTCTCCTGCGGAATAAGTCCGGTCTTGTCCGGCCCGACATTGAGCAGATAGTTTCCACCGCGGCAGGCTATTTTGATCAACAGGTTTAGCACGTCTTTTGAACTTTTCCAGTTGTCATCACTGCGTTTGAAGCCCCAGCTGTCGTTAAGCGTTGCTGGCACCTCCCAGTCTCCAAAGTAGGGCAGAGATGGAATAAAGTTATCACCGGTGGTCAGATACTCTCCGAGATTGTTGCCTATCCTGCCGCTGACGATACAGTCCGGCTGTAGGCTTTTGACCAGGTCAAACAGTTCACGGCTCTCACTCGCGGTCATCTCCATCGGTGTATCAAACCATATCATGCCGATGTCACCATATCCGGTCAACAACTCCTTTATCTGTGGTATGCACTTCTCGTCTAAGTATCGACGGAAGTTCTTGTTGCTGTTGTCTTTATTGGCCATATAGCCGTCCGGATGATGCCAGTCCTGCGCCTGTGAGTAGTAAAGGCAGAGCTTCATGGACTGTTTTTCGCACTCGTCGGCGAGCTCTTTAATTATATCTCTTTTGTAGGGTGAGGCATCGACAATGTTGTAACCACTGCATTTTGAATGGTAAAGTGCAAAACCGTCATGGTGCTTTGAGGTGATGCAGATATAGTTCATCCCCCAATTCTTTGCCCTTTTTACGATGTCGGCGGCATCAAAGTTTGTTGGATTAAACTCCGTGGCGAGCGGTTCATATTCTTCAACCGGGATATCCAGCGTGTTCATAATCCATTCCGCGATGGTAGGTGTTATCCTGCCTTTGTACTCCCCTTCTAAAATTGAATAGAGTCCAAAATGGATGAACAAACCATACTTTGCCTCTTTAAACCATTTTTGTTTTGTGTCTTTCATGTTACCTCCTCTATAAAACTTTCGACAAGAAGTCTTTTGTCCTTTGATTTTTTGGGGCGTCGAAGAACTCTTTTGGTGTGTTCTGTTCCACTATCTGCCCCTCGTCCATAAACACGACACGGGAACCCACCTCACGCGCAAATCCCATCTCGTGGGTTACCACCACCATGGTCATACCGCTCAGGGCAAGGCTCTTCATCAACTCCAACACCTCACCGACCATCTCGGGGTCGAGCGCCGAGGTCGGCTCGTCAAATAGCATAACATCCGGTTCCATACACAGTGCCCTCGTTATCGCTATACGCTGTTTTTGACCGCCCGAGAGCTGCGAAGGATACGCGTTTGCACGGTCGGCAAGCCCGACACGTTCTAAAAGCTCCATCGCCTTAGCCTCTGCCTGCTCCCTCGTCTTGAGCGAGAGTTTGACCGGCGCGAGGGTCATGTTATCTAACACCGTCATGTGGTGAAACAGATTGAACTGCTGAAAAACCATACCCATCTTTTGCCGGTGGAGGTTAATATTCGCCTTTTTATCGGTTATGTCGACGCCTTTAAAATTAATATGCCCGTCGGTCGGCATCTCTAAAAGATTGAGACAGCGAAGTAGCGTTGACTTTCCACTGCCGGACGGCCCGATAATAACCACCACCTCGCCGGTATGTATGTCGATATCCACACCGGTGAGAGCCTTTATCTCACCACCTTTAAAATGCTTTTGCAGACCTTTAACTTCTATTAATACATCAGTGGTCACTACTGCGCATCCTCCTTTCAAGTTTTGATACCTGCCGAGTGAAGAACATCACCATCGCAAGATAGATGGCGCCTGCCGATATCAACGGAAATGCATACTCATAGCTGTTGCCGGCAATTAAATTTGCGGCATAGGTCAGATCCTGCATTGCGATATATCCTGCAACCGAAGTCTCTTTTAACAGGACGATAAACTCGTTGGCGAGCGCCGGAAGAACCGCCTTGAAAGCCTGCGGAATGACAATATACCGCATGGTCTCAACATAGTTAAGACCGAGACTGCGCCCTGCCTCCGTCTGCCCGTTATCCACCGACATAATACCACTGCGGATAATCTCGGCGACATATGCACCGGAGTTGATACCAAAGGCAAGACAACCGACCATAAGCTTATTGGTCGAGCTCGCAAAGATGACATAGTAGGTTATCAACAGTTGAACCATCACCGGTGTACCACGGATAACGGTGAGATAAAGTTTACATGCGGCGTTGCCAACGTCCAAAAGTCGGGCCGAGGCACCGTGCATGTTGATGCGGTTTTTGTCGTAGCTCACCCTCACGACCGCGATCACAATACCTAATATAACACCGAGTACAAGAGCGAGGAAGGTCAAGAGCAGGGTGTTGCCAAGACCGGTCACCATCAGTTCATATCGGTTATCATAGATAAAGCATTGATAAAAAGTAAAGCAAAACTCTTCTAAAAATTCCGGAAGATTTTTTATCCACTCGGGAGCAATCTGGGGCCACAGATCGGCTGGGGTGGGTTGGTTCATTTAATATATCCTTTCATAATCTATAACAACCCACCGGACAAGGTTATGCCGATGGGTTGTTGTAGGTTAATAATTTACTCAGCGGGGATGTATTTTGCAACAATTGCTTCCACAGTGCCGTCCGCTTTGAGTTCCTGTAGGGCGGTGTTGACCTTATTGTAGAGCTCCTCATCATCCTTACTCATGGCGATGGCATACTGCTCCTCAATATACTGGGTGTCAAGGATGGAAAGGCCCTCATTCGCCGCAACAAATGCCTTTGCCGGCTCGTTGTCCACCTTGCCGGTTATGAGCGCTTGAATAGCGTCGGCACCACGGCTGTAACGGTCGATGGTAGCAAGCCCTTCGTCCTCAAGATCCCATGTGGTATAAAGGTCACCGGTGGTGTTACGCTGAACGCCGATGGTGTGGCTGGCGCCGTCTGCAAACAGATCGTCGACACTTGTCACCGAGCTACCCTCATTGACAATAATAACCTGAACACCGGTGGCATAGCTCTCGGTGAAATTGACCGACTCTTCACGCTCGGGGGTGACGGTCATGCCTGCGAGACCGACATTGATCTTGCCGGATTGCAGTGCGGGGATGATAGCGTCAAACTCCATGTCCTGTATCTCTAACTCCATGTCGAGTTTCTCGGCTATAGCGGCGGCTATCTCGGCATCGATACCGACGATTTCACCGTCCTCTATGTATTCATAAGGGGGGAATGCTGCGTTGGTACCCATGATAAGTTTGCCACCTCCGGACGAACAACCGACCATGGTCAGCGCCATTATGGCAGTCAGTGCAATTGCAATAATTCTTTTCATATTATCCTCCAAATTCTCTTTAGTAGAAATTATAGCCTAAAATGTCGATATCGTCAATTGTTTTTATAAAAATAAGAGATTGATTTTGTATCTGTTATACTATATAATTAAATTAGACAAATCCTGGAGATAATTTAATCATGAAAAAAGTAATAATAATCATAACCTTATCCTTGGCATTATTTAGCCTGAGCGCCTGTGACGCTCTACTGGAAACCGCCTTGGAGGAGGTGAACAGTGCCTTAGAGCAGGAGACCGCGCCGGACGGCTCGATAGCAAACCCCGAAACGCCGTCAGAGGAGGATGTGCCGGGCGATGATGCAACGGCATTGTTTGAACAGGCGATGGCAATGCACAATGCGCTCGACAGCTACGAGACCTATGCCGAGAACGAGATTGTTGTAACCGCCTATAATATCGGCACCGACACCGAGATTGATACATATGACATTAGTAATAATCTCAGCACTGTGTATTTCCTCAATCCTTACAAGGCGCGCTCTATAGCAGAGGATGTCGCCAGCGGAGTCACGCTTGAATCCTACGGCGCGAGTGAGAATGGAGTTATAACCGTCTATACCCAAAATGAGGGCAGTTGGATCACTCAACAATTTGACTATGAGCCGGAAACTTCACTCGAGGGCACATTCGGAGCATTCAGCAATCTTAAAATTGTCGCAAACGAAACACTCGGCGAGTTAGAGACGGTGAAGATAGAGGGCACCGCGAGCTTTTCCAACATGGCAGCAGAGATGCAGAGCATTTTCACGCAGTTTTCAGCCGATGTTAATACCGTTGATATACTGGACGAACTGCCGGACATGGTCGTGAGCTTTAACATTGATGTCAACAGCGGTTATCTGGTGCAATCCCATTTTGATTTGACACAGGCTATGTCGCTTTATAATGAAAAGGCAACACAGGAGATCATCAATCAGGGTCTTGATGAGCAATACCCGATAGCCTACCGCGTCGACCGCTATGCCGCCACCACCACCTACGGCAACTTCAACGCGGCACAGGATTTTGAACTGCCGGCGGTGTAGGTTGTGTAATAATGATTTCGCGCAGATCAATACTACTCACACACTATGAAAGGAAATTAACTATGGAAAAAGAACCGAAAAAGGAAATCAACACTGAACAGTCCGACACTCACGATGAAATAACGGATAAACAGCTCGAAGATGTTTCAGGTGGCATACTTGCCGGAAGTCCGTATTTTAAGGTAGCGATGAAATGCAGAGGCTGTTCCTATGAATTTAATGCAATTGTACCGGCGCCGGCTCCTTCAGTTAATAGGTTTAAATGCGAGCGTTGCGGTAATTTATGGCTTGTCAAGAGAGAAGATCTGTTTTCTAACTAAATTCTGTTTTCTAACTAAATTTTCTGATTGACAAAGTAGTTTAAATGTGGTAATATATAAAGACTGTTCGGGCATTTTTATGCCTTAACATAAAAAATAATATAGAAAGGAGAACAAAATGCCAACCTTTAATCAGCTGGTTCGCAAAGGTAGAGAGGTATCTGTCAAGAAATCGACAGCACCGGCACTGCTTAAGAGCTTTAACTCGCTCGACAAGACTTACACCGACACCAACAGCCCGCAAAAACGTGGTGTTTGCACCTCTGTCCGTACCATGACACCGAAAAAACCTAACTCTGCTCTGCGTAAGGTTGCTCGTGTAAGACTGTCCAACGGTATCGAGGTTACATCCTACATCCCGGGTATCGGTCACAATCTTCAAGAGCATAGTGTGGTGCTTATTCGTGGCGGGCGTGTTAAGGACGTTCCCGGTGTACGTTACCATACAATCCGCGGTACACTGGATACTCAAGGTGTTGCAAACCGCAAACAAAGTCGTTCTAAGTACGGCGCAAAGAAACCGAAGGGCGCTGCTAAATAGCACATCCTTATAGGTTTCAAAACAACAAAACGGAACTTAACTTAACCTCGCCCGTGCGGTGAGCGTTATGTGTACGCCTATTCATGGCGTACAGAGGGTGTATAACTCTTTTGTTGTAAGCCCTTTGAGTACCAAAGATTTCACTATGTGTGAAGGAGGGAAGAACAAGATGCCAAGAAGAGGCAATATATCAAAGCGAGAGGTGCTGCCGGATCCGCTCTACTCATCACCGATGGTTACTCGCTTAATCAACAACATTATGTACGACGGCAAAAAGGGCGTTGCCCAGAGCATTGTTTACGGTGCTTTTGAAATTGTCGCCGAAAAAACCGGCAACGACGCTCTTGAGATGTTTGAAAAAGCTCTCGAGAACATTATGCCAACACTGGAGGTCAAGGCTCGCCGTGTAGGTGGCTCGACCTATCAGGTACCGATGGAGGTACGCCCCGAGCGTCGCCGCACCCTCGGACTGCGTTGGCTGACATCCTACTCGAGAAATCGTAACGAGCGCAGGATGAAAGACCGTTTAGCAGGCGAGATTATGGATGCGGTCAACGGTACCGGTTCCGCAGTCAAAAAGCGTGAGGATACCCACCGTATGGCAGAGGCAAACAAGGCGTTTGCGCATTACAGATACTAAAGTAAAGGACAGATTTTTATGCCAAGAGACGTATCATTAGAAAAAACCAGAAATATCGGTATCATGGCACACATCGATGCCGGTAAGACCACCACGACCGAGCGTATTCTGTTCTACACCGGACGCACCCATAAAATAGGTGAGGTTCATGAGGGCGCCGCCACCATGGACTGGATGGAGCAGGAGCAGGAGCGTGGTATCACCATCACTTCAGCGGCAACCACCGCATTTTGGGACGATCACAGAGTTAACATCATCGACACACCGGGACACGTTGACTTCACCGTTGAGGTGGAGCGCAGTCTGCGCGTGCTGGACGGAAGTGTTACCGTGTTCTGTGCCAAGGGCGGCGTTGAGCCCCAGAGTGAGACGGTGTGGCACCAGGCAAACAAATACAAGGTTCCGCGTATGGCGTATGTCAACAAGATGGACATAATGGGTGCCGACTTCTATCGTGTCCTCGACATGATGAGAGATCGCCTAAAATGTAACGCCGTGCCAATCCAACTGCCGATAGGTCAGGAGAGCGACTTCAAGGGAATTATTGACCTTGTGGAGCAGAAAGCATATGTATATTATGACGACCTCGGTAAAGATATCCGCGAGGAGGAAGTCCCGGCAGATCTTATGGACAAGTTCGAGCAGTTCCGCAGTGAGCTGTTAGAGGCAGTCGCCGAGACCGACGAGGAGCTGATGGAGATGTTCTTAGAGGGCGAAGAGCTCCCGATGGACAAATTCAAAGCCGCACTTCGTCGTGCCACCATCGCAAACACCATCGTGCCGGTCATATGCGGCACATCCTACAAAAACAAAGGAGTTCAAAAGCTACTGGATGCCGTTATCGACTACATGCCTGCCCCGACCGACATTGAGTCTATCAAGGGCATAAACCCCGATAATGAGCAGGAGGAGACACGTCCCTCCAGTGATGATGCACCCTTTGCCGCACTCGCATTCAAGATTGCGACCGACCCGTTTGTGGGTAAGCTCTGCTTCTTCCGCGTTTATTCCGGCTCCCTCAAATCGGGTAGCGGCGTATACAACTCGGTCAAGGACAACAACGAGCGTATCGGACGTATTCTGCAGATGCACGCCAACCACCGCCAGGACATCGACATGATCTATGCCGGCGACATTGCGGCGGCTGTAGGACTTAAAAACACCACCACCGGC
>CAYJMO010000081.1:0-8384 GCA_964371365.1 uncultured Oscillospiraceae bacterium | reverse complement strand
ATCTCGAGTAGAAGTGGAGGTATCTCCGATTTCATTGCGAGTGCCTCCGGTATGTCGTAGTCCACAATAACATTGTCTTTAAGTGCAACGACGCGATTTTGCTTGCCCTGCTCTAAAACCTTGATGGCGTGATATCCCATCTGAGTTGCCATGGTGCGATCCATAAGGCTGGGTGAGCCACCACGTTGAACGTGCCCGAGTACCGTTGCGCGGCTGTCAATTCCGGACAGTTGTTGTATTTTTTGTGCAAGATAAAACGCCTTGCCTGCACCCTCGGCGACAACTATGATATAATGCTTTTTGCCGGTGCCCTTCGCGAACAACATGCGGTTGACAACGTCCTTTTGTAGGTTAAACTTAACCTCCGGTATCAGCGTGCATAGTGCTCCGGTCGAGATGCCAACGTTGAGGGCAAGCTGACCGCAGTTGCGACCCATTACCTCGACCACACTGCAACGATCGTGACTCTGTGTCGTGTCACGCAGTTTATCGATGGAGTCAATGGCGGTGTTCATCGCCGTATCGTATCCGATAGTATAGTCACTGCAACCGATATCATTATCGATGGTGGCAGGTATTCCAACACAGTTAATCCCCTGTTTTACAAGATCCATACAGCCACGGAAAGAGCCGTCACCGCCGATAACAACTATCGCATCAATACCGTGTTTACGACAATTTGCCGCGGCAAGCTGTTGGCCGGCAAGCTGTATAAACTCAAGACAGCGTGCGGTATGTAAAACGGTACCGCCGCGGTGGATTATCTCCGAGACACTGCGCACGTTCATCTCGTAGACCTCTTCCTGTAAAAGCCCGTTGTAGCCATGTTTGATTCCCATGACCTGATAGCCTTTAGAGAGTGCGGTTCGCACAACCGAGCGGACAGCCGCGTTCATGCCCGGCGCATCACCGCCGCTTGTTAATACACCAATTTTCCTTATTTTATCGGACATAATATCTGACCTTTCTTTAATATAAAGCAAATATTCCCATCTGAATAAATTATAACATATTTATATTTGATTTTCAATGACTTTTATGTTATAATTTTATAGTAAAGTTGAATATTGTAAATTTTTGATACTTTTGCAAACATTTTTACTTTCAATCTATCTATTATAGGAGGTTTATTAT
Source organism: uncultured Oscillospiraceae bacterium (assembly GCA_964371365.1). Taxonomy (GTDB): domain Bacteria; phylum Bacillota; class Clostridia; order Oscillospirales; family Ruminococcaceae; genus CAYJBH01. The sequence continues at coordinate 7,250 of CAYJMO010000081.1, read as the reverse complement.
GACTTTAGTTATCTTAGCGGCAGGCATGGGCTCGCGTTATGGTGGACTTAAACAGCTTGACCCTGTTGGACCGTGTGGTGAGTTTATTATCGATTATTCCATCTTTGACGCCGTTCGTGCCGGCTTTGACGAGGTTTGTTTTATAATTCGAGAGGAACATCTTGATGATTTTAAAACCACCATCGGCGATCGCATTGCAAAAAGTGTCAAGGTTAGCTATGCATTTCAAAATATTGCCGACCTGCCGGATGGCTATAGCGTGCCGGATGGTCGCACAAAACCATGGGGCACCGCCCATGCGCTACTGTGCACAAAAAATGTTGTCAAGGGCGACTTTGTTGTGCTCAACGCCGATGATTTTTATGGTCGTGAGGCATTTGAAAGCATCTTTAAATACATGTCATCTCGCTCGTTGACCGATGCACTTAAACATTACTGTATGATTGGCTACCGTCTTGAGAATACAATTACCGAGAGTGGTCACGTTTCTCGTGGTGTCTGCGAGGTGGACGACAGTTCGGTACTTAAATCCATTGTAGAGCGCACCAAGATAATGATGCGTGACGGCGGTTATTACTATGAAGACGGCGAGGACTGGGTCGAGCTTTCCGGCAAATCTCCTGTATCCATGAACATCTTCGGCTTTTCATCTGACATCTATCCGATGCTGGAAAAAGGCTTTGTTGAGTTTTTAAAGGATCCTAACACCGATCCGTTAAAGTCAGAGTTTTTCCTCCCACTCGCTATCGAGTATATGAAAAAAGAGGATTTCTGTGACATTAAGGTGCTGGACTGTGCCGCACGTTGGTACGGTGTCACCTACCGTGAGGATCGCCCGGCGGTTGTTGAATTCCTTAAAAACTCTACCGAGAACGGAACCTATCCAAATGGGCTTTGGAAATAGTTTTCCATACCCCCATAGTACTTATGTCCCCCAATTATCGCAAATACGTCCCCTTTTTATTGAAACTTAGGATTGCTAAAACCAGATGATTATAGTATTAAATAACAAATCAAACGAGAAGTCTTTTAACGATCTGCAAAACTGGCTGACAAACCAGGGAATGCAACTCAACATCAGCAAAGGAACCGAGACAACCATCGTCGGACTTATCGGCGACACATCAAGGATCGATATAGACCACATCTCGGCACTGCCTATCGTCGAGACGGTGCGCCGTGTAACGGAACCGTACAAGCTTGCCAACCGCAAATTTCATCCGCAGGACACCGTTATCACCATCGGTGACGCTAAAATCGGCGGTGGCAACTTTGCCATGATTGCCGGTCCCTGTTCCATCGAGAGTGAGGCACAGATGAATGAGATCGCCGATGCGGTCAAGTCGTCCGGTGCACATATGCTCCGTGGCGGTGCGTTCAAACCTCGCACCTCACCCTATGCCTTTCAGGGGCTAAAAGAGAACGGTCTGCCACTGCTCACCGCTGCCGGAAAAAGGCATAGTCTCCCGGTTGTGTCGGAGGTTATGGACGCGGCACACCTGCATCTTTTTAGCGACGTCGAGGTCATTCAGGTCGGCGCACGCAACATGCAAAATTTTGAACTCCTGCGCGAGCTTGGACAGAGCGATAAAACGATACTACTTAAAAGAGGTCTATCCAGCACCCTTGACGAGCTGTTGATGAGTGCCGAGTATATTCTCTCGGGCGGCAACAAAAACGTCATCCTCTGTGAGCGCGGTATCAGAACTTTTGAGACGGCGACCCGCAACACGCTTGACTTATCGGCTATTCCGGTACTCAAAGCACACACCCACCTTCCGGTCATCGTCGACCCCAGCCATGCCATTGGCATTGCTCGTTTTGTTGCTCCCATGGCACTCGCCGCGGTTGCCTGTGGTGCGGACGGACTTATCATCGAGGTGCATAACGACCCTGCAAACGCCCTTTGTGACGGTGCACAATCACTCACTCCGCAGGAATTTGACATGCTTTCAAACCAAGTGAAGACCTTGTCAGACCTTGTACAATCATTCTAAAAAGGAAATTTTATGACACTGACCGTCAACGGTTCGGTAAAGTATGACATCATGATAGAGGGCGGCATCCTTGAGGGTTTTGGAGAGGTTGCCGCTCGAATTTTTCAACCCTCTCGCGTTGTCATAATCACCGACACCAACGTAGAACCCCTCTATGCCGCAAAGCTATCAAACAGCCTTGAAACCGCCGGTTTTGAGGTTTTTGGCTATGTCTTTGAGGCGGGTGAAAACCAAAAAAATCTCAAAACGTTCGAGAATATCATCACCTTTTTAATCGAGAACTCCATCAACAAGGGCGATCTTTTGGTGGCGCTCGGCGGCGGTGTTGTCTCCGATCTTGTCGGTTTTGTGGCGAGCTGTTATCTGCGCGGTATGCCGTATGCTACCGTCACCACCACCCTTTTAGCCGCTGTAGATGCCTCAATAGGTGGCAAGACGGCGGTGGATCACGCCGGACAAAAAAACAACATCGGTGCTTTTTATCCCCCTCATTTTGTAATGTGTGACACCGATTTACTCGGGACACTCCCCTTAGATGAGCTTAACAACGGACTTGTTGAGGCGATAAAATCCGCTATTTTACTTGATCCCGAACTATTTGACTATCTTTCAAAAAAACAGGAAAAGCCGGACTATAGCTACATTATCGAACGCTCACTATTGGTCAAACGACACTATGTCGAACAGGACGAGCGCGACAACGGGCTACGTCAGCTGTTAAACCTCGGCCATACCCTCGCCCATGCTATCGAGGCGGAGAGCGGCTACTCCATCCCCCACGGCCGTGCGGTCGCGGCAGGCTTGTTAGAGATAGTTCGCTGTAGTGAATATCACGGTTTGACCGAAAAAGGACTTGCCGATAATATACTCAATGTATTTTCTACTAATGGTATAAACTCAACCCTCCCCTACCCCATCGAAACACTACTCCCTCATCTTGTCAACGATAAAAAGGCGCGTAAAAGCTCGCTGACTCTTGCGCTTGTTCGTGCTGTCGGCGACCCTTTTTTACACAAGATCGAGATGGACGAGCTAAAGCAATTTTTTATTTTTAGGGATTTACCAAGATGAATGTGACCATAACACCACAAATACCTCTCGGTGGCAGTATCAGAGCAATTTCCTCCAAGTCGGACCTGCATCGTCTGCTTATTGCCGCCTCACTCTGCAAAGAACCGACCGACATTTTTTGCAATACACTCAGCGCCGACATTGTGGCGACCATCTCCTGCCTAAATTCGTTAGGTGCTAACATCAAACCAAACAAGGTTGAGAGTGGTTATAGCATCTCGGTTTGTGCAGATGATAAGGCTAAAAAACCAAGCTGCGACTGCAACGAGAGCGGCACAACGTTGCGACTTTTGACTCCACTCGCCGCGACCGCCCACAAAAATGTCACCTTTGTGGGCAAAGGACGGCTCGCCGAGCGACCGATGGAGCCACTCCTCTCGGTAATGAAAGCCCATGGCGCGAAGTTTACCGCCGATACCCTGCCGTTTACCGTCAAAGGTACGCTTAAACCGGGCGACTATCATATCGCCGGCAATGTCAGCTCCCAGTTTATCAGTGGTCTGATGTTTGCCCTCCCCCTGTTAAAAAAGCAGAGCAGAATTGTCATCGAGGGTAAGTTGGAATCTGCGCCCTATGTCGACATGACCATCTCCACGTTGAAAATATTCGGACTTAACATTATCAAGGTGCCGCTGGGCTTTTTGATAGAAGGGGAACAGCAATATCACTCACCATCCTCGATCGATGCCGAGGGTGATTGGTCAAATGCGGCTTTCTGGCTTGCCGCCGGCGCTATAGGTGCATCCGTAACGGTTGAAGGGCTAAAATACCCCGACACATTACAGGGCGACCGTGTAATCATTAACCTACTGGAGCGATTTGGTGCTAAGACCTCCTACACCGAGAGCGGCGCAATCACCGTCTCTCCCGGCAGGCTCAAAGGTCTTGCCATTGATATCAGTCAATGCCCCGACCTTGCGCCGATACTTGCCGTTGTCGCGGCGTTTGCAGAGGGGACAACGGTACTGACCGGTGCAGGGCGACTGCGACTTAAGGAGAGTGACCGCATGGCGGCGACGGTGGAGCTTATCGAAAACCTCGGCGGCGTAGCTAAGGCGCAGGAGGATAATCTCGTCATTGAGGGCGGTGGACTGCACGGCGGTTGTGTCGATTCGCACAACGACCATCGACTCGCCATGGCGGCGGCGGTAGCAGGGACTGCTACAAAACACCCGGTCACCATAAAAGATGCCGGCGCTGTGTCCAAGTCCTACCCCAACTTTTTTGATGATTTTAAACTGCTCGGAGGTGAATATAATGTCTTCTAACTTTGGAAATGTCGTTAAAGTTCAACTTTTCGGGCAGTCCCACTCGGACGGTGTGGGGGTTGTGGTCGACGGTCTGCCGTCCGGTGAGGCGGTGGACCTTGCCGAAGTCGAGAGCTTTTTAAAACGTCGTCAGGGCGGCAAGAAGATGACCACACCAAGAAAAGAGGCGGACACACCGGAAATTCTTTCCGGATTGGTGGATAGTAGAACCTGCGGTGCGCCACTCGCCGCCGTCTTCAAAAATGCCAACACCGACGGCAGTTCCTATAACAAATTTGTCGACACCCCTCGCCCCTCCCATGCCGACCTGACCGCACGTCAACGATATAAAAACCCCGATCTCTCGGGCGGTGGTCATTTTTCGGCACGGTTGACACTGCCACTCTGCTTTGCAGGGGCAGTTGCTTTGCAGATTCTCGCTCGACGGGGCATCACAATCGGTGCACAGATATGCTCCTGCGCCGGAGTGGATGGCGAGCGGTTTAATGCGATGAACATCGACGAGAGTATTTTTAAAAGCCTTGCAAATAAAGATTTCCCAACCCTAAATGACACCGATGCGCTCGCCATGATGGAAGCGGTCAAGACGGCGCAGGCAGATCATGACTCGGTCGGCGGTGTTGTCGAGTGTGCTGTACTCGGACTGCCGGCAGGAATCGGCAACCCCATCTTTGACAGTGTGGAAAGCGCTCTGTCCCGTGTATTGTTCGGCATACCGGCGGTGCGCGGTGTCGAGTTTGGGCTGGGTTTTGACGCGTGTTCAATGCGCGGAAGTGACCACAACGACCCTTACACCCTCAAAGGAGGTGCACCATCACCCAAAAGCAACAACGCCGGCGGTGTGCTCGGAGGAATAACCACCGGCGCGCCGTTGTTGCTACGCGTTGGATTTAAGCCCACCCCATCCATCGGTGCTTTGCAAGAGACACTCAACCTCTCGAGCGGACTTACCGAAACGCTTGAAATTGGCGGTCGGCATGATCCATGTATCGTCCTGCGCGCCGTGCCGGTGGTGGAGGCGGCGGTCGCCTGCGTCCTACTGGATCTGATATCATCGGGGGAATATGACCGATGAATAACTCCATCTATCAAAATATATCACCCGACCTGCTGAATAAAACTGTCGGACTTATCGGCGATAAACTCTCCCACAGTCATTCTCCTGCAATTCACAAAATCCTCGGCAACCCTAACTATCAGCTGTTCGAGCTTACCGCCGACATGCTCTCTGATTTTATTCGAAATACGGATTATCACGCCATAAACGTGACCATACCATATAAAAAAGATGTAATGCAATATCTCGACTACATCTCCCCCACCGCACGACTGTGCGATAGCGTTAACACTGTCCTGCGACGGGACGGTAGGTTGTTAGGTTATAACACCGACTTTATCGGACTTATCACACTCTTTAAATTTTATAAAATTGAGGTAGAGGGAAAAAATTGTGTCGTGCTCGGCAGTGGTGGAGCAGGCGGCACTGCGGTGCGCGTGCTCGAGCACCTCGGCGCAAAAAAGGTCACGGTAGTCTCACGAGGCGGTGAGCATAACTATAATAATATTGCAGAACTGTCCGACACTGAAATTTTAGTCAACTCCACACCGGTCGGACTTTTCGGACGGGACGGCAGTATGCCTGTCGACCCTGTAATATTCCCTAATTTATCGGCGGTGGTGGACCTTATCGCAAACCCATACCGCACCGAGCTTGTGAACCGCGCCCAGTCGCTCGGGATAAAGGCGGTGGGGGGCGATGCGATGTTGTTTGCACAGGCTATCGCCGGTTTTGCACTGTTTTTCGATTTGACGAGCGATTTTTCCTCCTTTGGGAGAGGGTATGCCGACTATCGCACTTTTGGCAGTAACATAATCATCGTCGGTATGCCGGGAAGTGGGAAAACAACGATCGGCAGAAAGGTTGCGAACACACTCGGCATGAAGTTTGTCGATATGGATGTTGTTATTGTTCAAAAGGAGGGGCGCAGTATCCCCCAAATTTTCGCAGAGAGCGGTGAGGGGTATTTCCGTAAGGTGGAGCGTGCGGTCACTGACGAGGTATGCACCGACATAGGCTGTGTCATAAGCACCGGCGGCGGCGTGGTGGAAAATCCGGACAATATCGCCCGACTGCGCCGAAGTGGCATGGTTTTTCAGCTGACGCGAGAGCTGTCGGAGCTCGATGTCTCGGGACGACCGGTCTCACGACGTGACGGAGTTGAGGAGCTGTACCGCCGCCGCAAACCGCTCTATGATGCATGTGCCGACCATAATGTAAAAAATATAACGCCACGGCTCTGCCATGACGTTATAATCGATAAGTTTTATACCGATTGTATAAATTGTTCGATTGATTTAGACCTACATACACAGTTTGTATAATGCGAGTATGTAGCCGTCAAAACCAAGGCCGGTTATCTGCCCCATGCAGACCGGCGCGGTGAGTGAGCGGTGGCGAAATTCCTCACGTGCATAGACGTTGGAGATGTGCACCTCGATGGTCGGCAGACCTGCCGTCTTGATGGCATCACGCAGGGCAACCGATGTGTGGGTGTACGCCGCCGGGTTGATTATTATCGCGTCGTACTGCTGTGGTGCCTCGTTAATTGCGGTGACGAGTTCCCCCTCAATGTCGCTGTTGAAAAAGCCAACCGAGACAGACAGTTTGTCTGCCTCTTTTTTTATGCGTTCACAGAGCATCGGCAGTGTGTCGGTGCCGTATACCCCCGGCTCACGACAGCCGAGTTTGTTAAGGTTTGGTCCGTTGACCACTAAGATGTCTTTCATTGTAATCCTTTTTTAAAAGGTGATATACCATAGTTCGTCTGTATTTATGGAGTTGAGTTGGCAGAGTTGCCACCTTTACCTCACCTCATACACCCCTGTTAGCGGAGCTATTGAGGGGTCGGTGACG
>CAYJMO010000080.1:0-8765 GCA_964371365.1 uncultured Oscillospiraceae bacterium | reverse complement strand
AGGGAATGCATTTTATGCATCCCGAAATACCGGTCAATCGCACCTGTAGTGTCGGGAGGGGAAACCCCGACACTACAATCACGACCGGAAGTTATGATAAAAAAAGTCTTTCACCATTAGTCATTAGCCTTTAGCCTAAATATTCCACTGCACCTTGCGCTGTGGCAACAGCTCAAAACCACACTCGGTCAATATTCCATCTATATCTCGAATGGACTCGCCGCTCCAACCGTAGGAGCCGAATGCCATGCCAACGCGGTTTTTGGGTTTTAAGCCTTTCATATAGCACAAGAATGCCGCAACGCTCGGCAACATGCAGTTGTTAAGCGTGGAGGAGCCGACGAAGACGTGCGATGCCTCCAAAAGTCGAGATATCGCCTCGGAATAGTGCACCTTTGACAGGTTGACAACATCCACCTCAAAGCCCATCTCGCCGTACTCACGCGCAAGATTATTTGCCATCTTGCCGGTGGTGTTCCACATGGTGTCATAGACTATGCAAAGTTTTTTGTCCGACACCCTGCCCTGCGCCCAGTAACCATACTTTTCTAATACTATGGGTATAGTTTTCGTTAATATTACTCCGTGTGATGGACAAATGGTCTCTATTCGGAACTCCGACAACGCATTTGCTAACTTTTGTACCTGCATACCAAAGGGCAGGACGATGTTGGCGTAATAGTTCCCAAGGCGCTCTATCAGCTTATCCAACTCCATCTCGTGGTCGTACACAAGACCCTCACCGTAATGTTGACCGAATGCGTCGTTGGAAAACAGGATTTTATCCTCCACGAGCATGGTTGCCATGCTGTCCGGCCAGTGAACCATCGGCATCGGTATGAAGCTAAAGGTCTTGCTACCGGTGCACAGTGCCTCCCCTAACTTGACCGCGACAAACTCAAAGTCCACACCTTTATAGTAGGCGCGAAGACCCTTTTCACATGCGGCGGTGCCGTAAATTTTAGCGTCGGGGTACTTTGCCACCACCGCCGGCAGTGCACCGCTGTGGTCCGGCTCGACATGGTTGCAGATGATGTTGTCAATCTTACGCTCCCCGAGTACCTTTTCGATGTTCGCCAAAAATTCTTCGGTAAAAGCTGCCTTGACAAAGTCAATCAACGTCACCTTGTCGTCTATGACAAGGTAGGCGTTGTAGGTGGTGCCGTAGGGTGTCTCATAGCCATGAAAAATCCTAACCTCCCGATCGACAACTCCGACCGAGTGGATTCCTTTAATTATTTCCATTATTTAAAATTCCTGTATTTAATCTACTATTCCGCGGTGAACTGGTCTTTGCCTACACCACATATCGGGCAAACATAATCATCACCCAGTTCCTCAAACGGTAGATCGCCGTCATAGGTGTATCCGCAAACATCACATACATAACTTTCCATAATATATCTCCTTTTTTTGTATTATTATAATGAATTTCGTACCACAATATTAACATAGTATAAAAAATTTATCAAGCAGTGTTGACTAATTGCTTACAATTTCATATAATTAACTAAAAGAGAGAGATATATTTGGGTTAAAACCGACGAACCCCCAAATAAACTTTTTAAACAACTAAAAGATTGTAGGATGTTAATTAGGAAAGGAAAAGATTATGATAAGTGCCGGTGATTTTAGAAACGGCGTTACCTTTGAGATGGATGGCAGCGTCTATCAAGTTATTGAGTTCCAACATGTCAAACCGGGTAAAGGTGCGGCGTTTGTCCGTGCAAAGACACGCAACGTGCTGACCGGAGCGGTGACCGAGACGACCTATAACCCGTCCGATAAGTTCCCGCCTGCTTATATCGAGCGACGTGAGATGCAGTATCTGTACAGCGACGGCGAGCTTTATCACTTTATGGATGTCGAGAGTTATGAGCAAAGCCCGATCAACGAGAGCTCTCTGCCGGACAGCTTCCGCTTTGTCAAGGAGAATGAGGTGGTCAAGGTGCTGTCCTACAAAGGCAATGTTTTCGGTGTTGAACCTCCGAACTTTGTAGAGTTGGTCATAACCCAGACCGACCCCGGATTTAAGGGTAACACCGCCACCAATACGTTAAAACCCGCCACCGTTGAGACCGGCGCAGAGGTTCGCGTGCCGCTCTTTTTAGAGGAGGGGGAGAAAATTCAGATAGACACACGCACCGGCGAGTATATGGGGCGCGTTAACAACTAAACATATTTAAGAAAGAAAGGGATATTTATAATGGATTTAAAGGAAAGAGCCTCCTATGTCAAGGGGCTTGTGGACGGACTTAACCCCGATTTCACCACCAAAGAGGGGCGAATTTTAAAGGAGCTGTTAAGCCTTTTGGGTGATGTATGTAATGCGGTGTATGACCTGTCGGACGATGTTGAGCAAATTTATGAAGAGATTGACGCTATCGATCAGGATTTGACCGAGATTGAGGACAACATGTCCTGCGATTGCGGATGTGGCGACGACGATGTCTATGACGGCGGTATCTATGAGATAACCTGCCCGGAGTGCAAAAAGGTTGTCTGCATGGACGAGGAGATGCTCGGCGACGATGACCTTGCCTGCCCAAACTGCGGCACTAACTTTGAGATAGATTTCTCGGAAGATGATGTCGAATAAATTCGAAATTGTGAATATTTTAAAGCTCCGTGGTGATAATATCTATATCATCACGGAGCTTTTTTGCCCTCAAAAATGCAAACCGTAATGATTTTTGAAAATAATGAAAATCATCTTAAGAAAGGATCATATTATGGTCGACAATTTTGGATTGAATGGCGCAAGCGGTACAAACGGCGATCTATTGCCCTATCTTGCACTGCTTAGAAACGATCTGTTAAATCCGGACGGTGATCTTATGCATGACCGTGTGGTGGAGTCAGACGAGGAGGTAGCGATAAAAAAACGCCTGCGAGAAGAGGATAAAAAGTAGATAAAATATTAATAGGTTGTCACTTTAAACAGCCCCATGACACAACGAAGATCATAATCATTGACAAATATTATTAAATGTGATAAAATTATGTTAAGATATTTTTCGGAGGGTTTAAACATGTCAAGTCGCGCAGATCTAAAAGCGAGAGCTAAAGCAAGTTTAAAGGTCAACCTATTAATTATTTTTGTATCGATAATGATATCATCTATCGTGGTCTCCATTCCGGTTGTAGGCATGTTCCTGTATCCGGTCATCTATGTGGGATTGATAGCGTTGGTTATCAACGCCTCAAACGGCTTTAAGGCGGATATCGGTACATTGTTTGTGCATTTCCCCATCTTCCTCAAAGCGTTTGGACTTATCTACCTTATGGGCATTTTCGTGATGTTGTGGTCGTTTTTGCTTGTAATCCCCGGCATCATAAAGACATATTCTTATGCCATGGCACCCTACATAATGGCTGAAAATCCCAACAAAGGCGTTTTTGAGTCCATCAACGACAGCAAGCGCATGATGAATGGTCACAAGATGGAGCTGTTTATGCTCTCCCTTTCCTTTATCCCTTGGTTGCTGCTCGTCGGTGTCACATTCGGTATCGCAATCATCTATGTCGCACCCTATATGCAGCTTACCTTTGCTAACTTCTACAAAGAGGTTAAGGCGATGGATGGCGGTATCCCGCAACAACAATATACTCAACAATAAAGTTATTCTACATAAAAAGATTCTCTTAAACAGAGGATCTTTTTTTTTGCATAAAAGATGATTTACAAATATTATTTTCTGTGATAAAATGAAGACACATAGCTCGAAAGGACTTATTTTATGGATTTATTAAAACAACTCATGAACCCTACATACTACAAACATAACCGCCTCGACGCACACTCCGACCACAAGTTTTTTGACGGGGAGCACCGCTCCCAGAGCGTGAGTTTAAACGGCATGTGGAAGATGGCGTACTCCAAGCGCATTGCCGACCGACCGATTGATTTTTATAAGACCGACTATCCGATATCCGATTTTTATGACATCGTCGTGCCGGGTCATGCCGAACTTCAAGGTTTTGGCGGTATCCAGTACGTCAACACCCAGTACCCATGGGACGGGCTTGCCGACCTTAACCCACCCGAGATCGACCCCGAGGACTCACCGGTGCTGTCCTACGTCACATTTTTCGACCTGCCGGAGATGTTCGCAGATAAGCGTGTCTGCATAAACTTCTGCGGTGTGGAACAGGCGTTCACCCTCTATCTGAACGGCGAATACGTCGGCTTTTCGCAGGACAGCTTCACCCCTGCCCACTTCGACCTCACCCCCTTTATAAAGGAAAAAGACAATCGCCTTTGTGTCGAGGTGTATAAGCGCACCTGCTTTGGCTGGATGGAGGATCAGGACTTTTTCCGTTTTTCCGGTATCTTCCGTGATGTAATCCTCTACGCAAAGCCGAAAATCCACATCGAAGATCTATTCGTCATCCCCACCGTCGACGAAAATCTTAAAAACGGTGAGTTGACGGTCAAGTTCAAGATATCCGGCACCGATAAACCGTCGGTAAAAATCTCCCTCAAAAACCCGTGTGGGGACGAGATTTACAGCTACAGCCCACAATATAACCTTGTAAAAACCGAAACGCTTGAGCCGGCGGAGAATGTCGACGAGTATTTTGTCTCGCCGACCATACCGATAGATAACATCTCGCTATGGGACAAGTTTGCACCCAACCTCTATGAACTCACGCTGTGCGTGCATGACGGTGACGAGGTGGTCGAGTATGTGGTGCAGGATGTAGGTTTTAGACGTTTTGAGATAAAGGGCAACGCTCTCTATCTCAACAACAAACGACTTGTGATAAACGGTGTTAACCGCCACGAGTGGCACGCCGCAAAGGGTCGTGCAATCTCGGCGGAGGATATGATAGCCGACATCGAGGTATTTAAACGCAACAATATCGACAGCGTGCGCACCAGCCACTACCCCAACCAATCGCTCTGGTATGAGTTGTGCGACAAAAACGGCATAACGATGGTGGACGAGGCAAACATAGAGTCCCACGGCACATGGCAGAAAAACAACGCTGTTCATGTCACCACCAACGTGCCGGGTAGCCTGCCGAACTGGCGTGACGTGGCGGTGGATCGCGCCGTGTCCATGTTTGAGCGGGATAAAAATCACCCGAGCATCCTCTTTTGGTCGTGCGGAAATGAATCCTACGCCGGTGAGAATATTCTCGCCATGGCAAACTTTTTCCGTCGCAAAGACTCCTCCCGTTTTGTCCACTACGAAGGGGTGTTCCACTGCCGTGAGTTCGAGGCGATAAGCGATGTCGAGAGCCAGATGTACACCACCCCGAGCGACTGCGAGCAGTACCTCGGCAAAGATGCAAAGAAACCGTTTTTCCTCTGTGAATACATGCACGACATGGGTAACTCACTCGGCGGTTTTGAGAGCTATATGAACCTCTATGACAAATACGAGAACTACCATGGTGGATATATCTGGGACTACATGGATCAGGCGCTCTATCAAAATGTCGGCGGCGAGCGTGTGCTCGGCTACGGCGGTGACTTTATCGAGCGACCGAGCGACTACAACTTCTCCGGCAACGGCATAGTCTTTGCCGACCGATCGGAAAAACCGGCGATGCAGGAGGTTAAATATTGGTACTCCTCACCGGAAAAACGCGCAAAGTGGGATAGACGCAATGCGGAATTTTCCTATACTCCACCGACCGTGTGCAAAGCCGATAAAGGTGTCAAACTTATTGAAGGCAACCTGCACTATGGTGTTGTGGGTGACGGCTTTTCGGTGCTGTTTTCCACCGTTAAAGGCGGGCCCGTGTCCATCAACTACGGCGGCACCGAGTGGCTGCGCCATGTCATGAAACCGACCTATCACAGAGCCCCGACCGAGAACGACAGTGCCTGCGGTTTCCCCCAAAAAAGTGGCGCATGGTCGCTCGCCGACCGCTATTCTACCCACACCGACATGACCGCCGAGCTAAAGGGCGGCGTGGCGGTCGTGACCTATACCTACGACACGTTGCAGGGCAACACCTCTGTTGTGTGTTACACCGTAGACGGCAACGGCAGGATTGCGGTCGAGGCAAAGTTCAACGGCAAAAAGGGTCTGCCACAACTGCCGCTCTTCGGTATGCAGTTTGCGACCCCGACAGCTATCGAGCGTTTTGACTATGTCGGCTACAGCGGTGAGACCTACCCCGACCGCCACAAGGGCGGTGAGTACGGTGCACACAGCGAGCTGGTGTCAGGGCAGATGCCGGCATACCTCGTGCCGCAGGAGTGTGGTGCTCACAGCTACAGCAAGATGTTTGCACTCAAAAACGGCGACAAGCAACTGCGCTTTGTCGCCGAGGATAATTTCCACTTTTCCGTTTTGCCCTACAGCACGGCGCAACTCGAGGAGGCATGGCATGCTTACGAACTGCCGAAATCTCACAACACCCATGTAAGAATTCTTGCCGAATTGCGTGGCGTCGGCGGCATAAACACCTGGGGTGCGGACGTTGAGGAGCAATATCATGTCAGCGCCGAGGAAGATATCGTGTTGAGGTTTTGTATAACAGGAGCGTAGGTTTTTATAGTCTATTCCGAAAACGAGTCCGTCCGGTTATTAACGGGGAAGGGGGGTTACCCTTTCCCCTGTTTTTTGCGTTTGGGTGGATCCATCTTGTCCGCCTCGCTGTATAAAAAGTCGAGGGCATCGGAGACCGAGCCTATGCTGTCTATGATCCCCTCCGACACCGCCTCGGCACCACCGAGCACCGTGCCGACATCCAGCACCAACTCTTCGGTGTTGGACATGAGTTCGTTGAATCGCTTTTCCGAAATTCCGGAATGGCGTGCGACAAAGCCGGTTATCCTGTCCTGAATTTCCTTTAGATACTGCATACTCTGTGGCACGGCGAGCATGGTGCCGGAGTGGCGCACCGGATGCACCGTCATGGTTGCGGTCGGCACGATAAAACTTCTTTTTCCCGACACGGCGAGAGGTATTCCGATGGAGTGACCACCGCCGAGGACAAGGGTGGCGGATGGCTTGCGCACCCCCGATATCAACTCGGCGAGCGCAAGTCCTGCCTCTACATCACCGCCAACCGTGTTGATTATGACCAGCAGACCGTCAATTTCGGGATCCTCCTCGATGCTAACAATCTGGGGTATGACATGTTCGTATTGCGTTGTTTTTTGCTGTTGCGGCGCGAGGATGTGCCCCTCTATCTGCCCGATAACGCTAAGGCAGTGTATAGCCCTGCGCCCCTTTGTTTTGAGCACCGACCCGCTCTTGATATCCTCGACAAACCCGTCGCGTTCATTCTTATCCATAATACACCTCATTTTGTTTTATAGTCATTTTACTTGAAAAACAATACAAGATTGCCGGGAAGATATGTTGGTTTTCAAGTTAAAGGACTGTATTGTATTATGGGAAAAAAGCCGGATTTTATTCCGTTATTCTGCATTCTCAATTCTTAATTAAAACATCCACCCTCCGTCAACCACGCTCCTCCCTATCAACCTCTTTTCCCCCGTGCCGTTCCAAAAGGTTGTTTTGTCTATGAGGTAGTAGGAGGTGTAGTAGCCCTCGTCCGGCGAGCCACTTTGATTACCTATTAAAAAGCTATTTTCAAACTCCGCCTCGACGTGGGAGAATTCGGGGTAGGTTTTACCTATGATATAGGTCTGCTCATAGAACACCACCTCACCGCTCTCAAAGCTCTTTGGGATATCAACATAGGTGAGGATCACCGAACTGCCGGTCGTCGCCTCCATGTTCTGCACCGTGTTCGCGGCATAGGTGAAATAGCCCCCCTCCCAGTTTACAAAGCCGCCTAAATTCTCGGTGATAACCAACTGTTCGCCGGTGGCATAGTCCATCACCGTCAAATGGTGATAATCGCTCACCGACATCATGTATCCGTCGTTGATCCAAAGTCCGCTCATCATATCGATATCGGTCTCGTACTCCGTCTTTGTCTCGCCGGTGGCGAGGTCTACCGAGTGTACGGCGTACCGGCGCACCTCATCCTCCCGCGATATCAGCTCGAAATAATAGAGTTTTGTGCCGGCATGTGCCAACATGTTGGTGGTTATACCCTGCACCACCGTCTCGGTCTCATAGCTCGCAAGGTCCAACGACATCAGATCAAGTCGGGACTCAATGCCGCCATATATAAAGTAAATTTTGCCGTCATAGAGATAATCAGGCGCTCTGGAGGGGAAGTAGTCCGTTTCGGCAACCGGCTCTTTATCTCTGTAGCCGTTCTCGTCAATACGGTATAATCTCGTGGTCACGCCGTCCTCAAAAACTAAGGAATAGATTGTTGAGTCGTATTCAAAAACCCTTGCCGAGGCATACTCTTTTGGTACGGCGGCATCACAGTCCGCATTGTCGTGGGTGCAATCCTCCTTTTGACAAAAGACCTCTATCTCACCCTGTTCGTTAACGCTCTTTGAGATAAAAGTATCGCCGACAATGTCGTGAAAATATATCACATTGTCGTAGGCGATGCCGGAGTTGAGCTCGATTATCTCGGGCGGTGTTTCCTGCGGTTGCTCTTGCTGTGGCTCGCTTGTGACGAGTGGTGGTGTGGTCAGTTGTTCCACCGCGCTGTCCACCGCCTGTTCTACCACCTCCGACTCGGTGACGGTGCACCCGATAAGCGCCCCGCTCGACACAATTATCACCAATAATACCCCACCGAGCAACCTGCCGGAGCGGCGGCGCACGTCCCTTAATATCGCATTAAAACGCTCCTTGCGCACCTTTTTGTTATGGGAAAAGGAGGTGGAGAGTGGGATGCCACCTCGATTGTGGTTTATCACACTC